>NZ_JAGWCS010000029.1:0-40755 GCF_020657705.1 Clostridioides sp. ZZV15-6598
ATATAAGGAGCAATTATTGTGCAGAAGTTAAATCGGTTTAACTTGAAGGGATATAAAAATGGATAATATAATAAGTATATTGAATGATGTTGTTTTTTTAGATATAGAAGTTAGTGGATTAGACTATTTAAATTCAGAAATTTTAGAAGTTGGAGCTGTTAAAATTAAAGATTGGAAAGCTGAGACATATCAATCATTAATAAAAAATAAAGCTGAAGTGCCAATAGAAGTATTTTCGCTATGTGATAATCTTAAAAAAAATGATTTAGAAGACGCCTTTAATCTAGAAATGGTAGAAGAAGAGTTAAGAAATTTTGTAGGAGATAGTCTGATTATATGTCATGATTTAAGTTTTAAAAGAAAGTTTTTTGAGTACTATATGCCAAAGCTAAAAAATAAATTTATTGATTCAATTGAGTTGGCAGTCATTTTAGAGCCATATCATAAGGATTACAGTTTAGGATATTTAAAAAGTATTTTAACTAGCGATAAATCTGAGACCAAGAATAGAGCTTTATCAGATGCTATTGATACTATAAATATTGTAAATTCTCTTTTAATAAGGTTTAATAATCATGAGAAAACTAATTTGGAACCATTAAGTTTTAAAATAAATTCATATCTAAATAAGTTTAATCTTGGAAAATGGGAATGGAGTAAATTTTTAGAAGAGGCAAACTATGATTTATCTCATGATGTAAGTATTATAAAAAAATATGAGGAGTTTAATCCAAAAGAAGAAAATGTAAAAGAGAAAGAAACTTTAAAAATTTTACGTGAGCAAGAAAAGAAATATGAAGAATTATTGAAATATAAGCATATCTGGGAGAGTAAAGAAGGATTTACATATGAATATAGACCTGGTCAGTATGAGCTTACTAAGGCAATACGAGAATTGTTTAGAAATAGTGAAGATGACGAAAAAATTGCGTGTATAGAGGCACCAACAGGAATAGGAAAAAGTGTCGGATACTTATTGCCAGCTATATTAGAAGCTAGAATTAACAAAAAAAGATTACTAATTTCTACTGATACAAAAGAATTGCAGATACAATTGATAAATAAAGATATTCCAAATGTGTTAAATTCTTTAGGGTTAAATGGTAAAGTAAGTTATGGATATATAAAGGGAAAAAACAACTATATATGTATAGATAGATTAGAAGCATATATAGCAGATTATGAGTCTCAAGAACCCACTAAAGAAGAAATATTATCTTTAATATTTTTAGAAAGATTAGTTGAAGGTGGTAAATATGGAGATATAGAAGAAATAAATTATTGGGTGCTAGATAACTTCAAGGAAATAAATACTCACTTAAGAAATATAAGTTGTGACCCAAATATGTGTAAACCTAAAAAATGTAAAAAAGATTGTCTATATAAAAACAGGACAGAAGAGTTAAAAGATGAACATATAACAGTAATAAACCACTCTTTATTAGCTAAATGGCCATATAAAGATGAAAAGCCTTTAGAAAACATAATAGTAGATGAGGCACATAATTTAACTGAAAAAGGGTATGATTTTTTTTCAAGTATCATAAATTCAAAGTCTTTAAGATACTTATTACAAGAAATTTATCCTTATGAATTTATACAAGATAGCAGTTTTATGTATAAAAAGTCTAATAGAAACATGAAGAAAATAAAGGCTTTTGATAAGTTTTATCATATATTAAAAATTGAAAGAAAAGATAAACAAAAGATTGCTAGGAGCATAAATCTTATTCTTGAAGAAATAGATTCAATATTAGCATTTGGAAATTGTAGTGAATATGGTAATATAAGCAATTATAATCTAAGATGGGAGTTAAATTTACAAATAGATGAAGTTGCAGGGAAAGTAAAAAAAGATGATATAGATACTGAAGTTAGCTATAGATTGTATAGTGAAAAGATAAAACTAAGTTGTGAAAAAATAATAAAAAATTTAGTTTCAATAATAATTGTAATTTATAGGAATATTGATGATGATAGTATAGATAAAGAAGCAGATATATATAAGTTTGGAAAAGCAAAGACAAGAGATTTAGAGGATATAAAAATTGTTTTTGAAATTTTCTTGGAGTATGATGAGAATGACGATTATGCAAGAATAGTTGAAATTGAAAAGAATTATAATGATTTTGAATTTAGAGTAGTTCCATTAAAAATAGCAGATTTGTTTGAAGAAAATATTTTATCTCAGTTAGAGAAAGGAATATTTTTATCAGCAACCTTAAGTTTATCTCAAAATATGTCTTATTTTAAAAATACATTGGGAATAGATAGGGTTAAGAATATAGAAAAAATTATAGAACCAATTTTTGATTATAAGAATATGGTTTCTGTAGTCGCATTTTCTGATATTTGTGAGTATAAAAATACTGAATTTCCAAATGAAATAAGTAAAATTATATCGAATATATCACGTATTACAGAAGGACATACATTAGCTCTTTTTAATAGTAAAAATAGACAAGAAAAAACTTATGAGATATTAAAAAAATACTTGCATGGTTTAAATTTAGAAATTTATGCTAATAAAAAAGGTGTTCGACATCTTAATGATTTGAATAGAAAGTGTGTAGTACTTGGTTCAAAAGGATGTTTTGAAGGCGTAGATATTCCAGGCGATGGTTTGGTATGTGTAACTTTGGACAAGCTTCCTAATTTAAACCCTAAAGACCCTTTGTATTATACTATAATGAAGAAGTATGATATAGATTATTATAGTATAAATTATCCGCAGATGACTATAAAAGTAAAGCAAGCTATGGGAAGACTTTTAAGAAGTAAATATGATTATGGATGCTTTGTGATTTTTGATGTTGGTACTAATATAAGCACATTAAAAAGGCTAGAGCAAGATTTGCATGGTTGTAAAATTTTAAAGATGAATAGTAATGATTTTTATAATTATGCAAAACAACACTTAAATAAATCTAGAAGTCGAATACTAAAATCTGTTATATTTGATACTATCAAAGCATTACAGGTCAATACTAAAATAGATAATGATGAAGTTGATAAAAATACTATAAAAAAAGATATCAATGAAAATATAAGGCAAAGAGCCGTAAAAGGAGAGGTATATCATATAGATATTGAAAATAAAGATATGAAAGTAAAATATTTTGATAAAAATTACCTGATAAATCTAGATGTATTTATGAGAGAAAAACATAAAAACTAATGGTGGGAGTGATATATTTGGCAAAACAAAAGTTTTATGCTGTAAAAAAGGGCAAAAAAAATGGAATATATGATACATGGGATGAGTGTAAAAAACAAGTAAATGGATTTTCAGGAGCTGAATACAAGAGTTTTGCTACATTACAGGAAGCAAAAGAGTATGTTTATGGGGTAACAAAACCAATATTTAAGGAAGATGAAGAATTTATAGAGGCATATGTTGATGGTAGTTATGAGCATTCCATAAAGATGTATGGTTCAGGTGTTGTAATTCTAAAGAATAATGAAGTTATAAAAACTTATAGTAAAAAGGGAGAAGAACAAACTCTAGTAGGTATGAGAAATGTGGCTGGTGAGATAGAAGCTTCTAAAATTGCAATGCAGTACTGTATTGATAATAATATTCAAAACCTGATTTTATATTTTGATTATGAAGGTATTGAAAAGTGGTGCACTGGAGTTTGGAAAACAAACAAAGAAGGAACTATAGCATATAAAAACTTTTATGATAGTATCAAAACTGAGTTAAATGTCAAATTTATGAAAGTTAAAGCCCATTCTGGAAATAAATACAATGAAGAAGCTGATAAGTTGGCCAAAAAAGCTATTGGTCTATAATTATAAATTAGTATACAGTTAAAAAATTGTTTACTTATAATAAAAAAAGCAAGATTGTATTATAATAAGATAAGTTTCTGATTTCAAAATAATTGATATTATTATCAATTAAATACAGCTCATTTAATATAATGCAATCTGCTTTTTTATAGGGCAAAATTATAAAGTTTTATATTATATCTAATTAGAATTGACCGTAAATACCTTCAAGTTCTTCTTTTAACAATTCAGGGTCATTTATACCAATAGACATAGTTCTAGCTAATATATTTGCCTGGTCATAAGTTGATGTCCAAGAGAATACACCACCTAAACAGTTTTTAAGCACATATTGAGTTTTTAAGAATATAGATAATGAATCATCATATGACATTGCAAATTCTCCATCTTTAACTAAATATGGAACCTGAGCAACTCTATCAAATCTATATTCATATCCATTTTTATTTATATAATCTTTTCTAAGTTCATCATAAGTTCTTGTTATAGTAGCACCTAATCTTCCGTAAAATGGAAGACCAAGAAGGATTTTTTCAGAAGGCATTCCAGCATTTTCAAGGTTTCTAACCATCGCATCAACACTATATCCTGGTAAGGATAGGTCTGAATCAAAAAGGTTTGCTTGATGTTTTCTACCATTTGGTCCTGTTTCACCTGCTGTGAAATCATAACTCATAAGATTAAAATAATCTATTATTGGAGCTATTTTATCTATTTCAGCACTTGAGTTTATATATCCCATATCTCCTGTTCCAGCTACACTAAGCCATTTCTCATCTCCTATAACATCTCTTATAGCTGTTAGTAAAAGTGTGAAATTTTCTCTATCTTGAGGTCTTGACTTTATACCAGCTGCACTACTTCCAGGATATTCCCAGTCTATATCAACTCCATCTAAAGCATATTCATTTATCATTTGATTGACTTGTCTTGCAAAGTTATATCTAGATGTAGGAGTCAAAGCTGCATCAGAGAATCCCTCAGCTCCCCAACCACCAATGGCTACAATTACTTTTAAGCTAGGTTTTTCAGCTTTAAGTGCAAGTAATTGGTTTAAGAATCTAGGATAAGGAATAAATAAATTACCATATTGGTCTATTTCAGCAAATGCGAAAATAACTGCATCTAATAACTGTGCGTCTACATTAGTTGGATTACCAAGAACATATTCCATTACAATTGGATTTATATCTGGACAATTTATATTTTCAACTATTGGATTATATGGGTCATTTATTTGTGGTCTAACTAATTTCTTTGAGTCTTTTAATGTTTTCATAGCTATTTTTTTAGAATTTTTTTCACTTGTATAATCATAATTTTTGTAATTTTGTTTATAGAAATCTTCATAGCTATTGTCTTCTTTATCGCATTTATCATAGCTATTATCCTCTTTACTACATTTATCATATTTGTATTTTATTTCATCGCAGGATTTATCTTTAAGTTTATCTTGTTTGGAGTTATGAATTTTGTTAGTATTTTTAGTATGTTTTTGTTCACAATTACAACTATCTTTAACATCCTTATTGCATTCTTGTTTGTGGTCATGAGTTTTGTTTATACATTTAATATTTTCTTGTTCGTAATCATTTTCAATATTTTTAGTATGTTCTTTTTTACAACCATAAGTATCCTCAATATTTTTAGTATATTCTTCATCTGTGTAATTATCTGGAACAAAACATAAATACCAATCCATACATGAATACTTTTTATTACAACTATTTACCCTGTTTTTTAACTCTTTATAGTTTTTAGGATATGGTAAAATAACAGGCATTCCAGGGAACCAGTTTGCGGGAGTAACTACATTATCTCTATCACTAGTTTGAAGAGCATCTACTATTCTAAGTATTTCTGGTATATTTCTGCCTGTAGTCAATGGATAATAAAGAATAGTTCTTAATATTTGATTATTATCTATAATAAATACAGAACGAATAGTAGATGTATCACTCATTGGTTTTGATATCATGCCATATAATTTGGCAATTCTCATATCTCTATCTTCTATGATAGGGAATGGGATTTCTACACCTGTAAGTAAAAACATATTGTACATCCAAGCTAAATGAGAACTATTGCTATCAACACTTAGGCCGATTAATTCCGTATTTCTCTTCTTAAATTCATCATAATATTTAGCAAAGCATAAAAATTCAGTAGTACAAACTGGTGTAAAATCACCAGGATGTGAAAATAAAACAACCCAATTACCTTTGTAATCAGACAGTCTAATAGGGCCATCTGTTGTGTTGGCTTTAAAATCAGGAGCCTTGGATCCTAAACTTGGCAAATTTGGCATGTAAATCACCCCTCAATAAATTATCATTTATTTCATTCTATTAATTAGCACAGATTAGTGTTACTATTTTATTAAAATGAAGGAATACTAATGTCAAAAAAAGATATTTATTAAAAATATTTAATATTTTCGTAATATAAATGACAATAATAATTGCTATTTTTTTACTAATTTGGTATAGTAATGGATAAGGGGTAGTGTCAATATTAGTGATTATACGAGGTGATTGAATTGAAAAAAATTCTAAGAATTTTAGTTATCTCCATGATGATATGTTTTGCAATGACTTTTGCATTAGTATTAATAAATTCAGTTATGGGAGTACATGTAGGATTGGATTATTATTTTTTAATGGCGAGTGTGCTTACAGTATGCTTAACTACAGGAATTGTTTTATGCAATGCTAGAAAAATATTTGCTAACAAAACTATACATACAACAAGAATGAAAAATGTCAGTGCTAATAAAAAACAAAAAAGTCATTCTAGGGATATAAAAAGAAAGATATCATAATTTATGTAAAGGAAATATTTATGTATAAAATAATGATTGGTAGGTAAAATAAAAACACGATTTAACTTGTGTTTTTATTTTTTTTCAGGAATTATGATATAATAACCAATAAGAAATTTAGTTTATCATAAATATAAATATTGCTAAATAGAGAGGGAACTATAATGAATTTTAGAGATTTATTTGAAAAAACTGTAGATTTTATTGATGAAAAAAGAAAATCTATAGTAGCAGTTTCATTATCAGCATTAGGTGTACTTGTTTTAATCATAGTATTTTTCTTAAGTAGTAATGAATTCAGTGTAGGAAATGAAGCAAATGAGTTGTTAAAAATTGTAGAGAAAAGACAATACTCTATTGCTGTAGATTACTATGCAAGTGTAGATAAAAAGTTTTCTGATTCAAAAATGGAAAGGTTTAACAAATCCGTTTCTAAAAAAATAAATAAATTATTATTAAATAGTGGTGATAAATATTTAGATGGAGATATAAGTCAAGAAAGTTTTATTGGACTAATAAATACAGTAAAATCATTAGATAAAATAAATATAAATGTAGATGATTTAATAACTCAAGCTGATAGAGTTGGAGAAATGTATAAAGAAGAAAATATTACTTACAATGTGGCAATTGCTTACATAAATACTATTTCAATTTTAAATGGTATAGGTGGTAATTTAGATGTATACAAACAAAATGTAGAAACAATTAAGGAATCTAGAGATGTTTATGAATCTGCAGTAAAAGACCAAAAAATATATAAGTATTATGATGCTATTGAAAAATATAATAAAGTATTAAAAGAAGACGAAAAATATTACAACCTAGCTCAAAACGCTAAAAAGCAATGTGTTGAAGAAATGTATGATTACTATATAAGTAAAGCAGAAGAAGCAAACACTTCTGGTGATTATGAGAAAGCATTACAGTATATAGACTATCTAAAAGAAGACTATTCAGATGATGAAAAGATACAAAGTTTAGAGAAGAAATATAAAAAGAATTTATCATTGTATACTTTAACATCTGACGACATTATAAATATAATCTCTAAAAAAAGTGGGAAAGAAAAGGCAAATCTATCTATAAACTCACTTCCACAAATGGTAAAAAACGATAAATACTATTATGCTGAGGTATATGAGTATGATAAATTAATAAATGAGGTTTTAATAAGCGCAAAAACTAAAGATTTATATTCGTATAAAGATGGCAAAAAAGATTATAAGGTAGATTATGGAGAAGGATATTTTAGAATATTAGAAGATGGAAGTTATCAATTTGGTATTACTAAAGATAAAGCTAAATTTGTGTTGACTAATACTCTTGATGAAAAAGAAAATAAATATAAAAAGATTGATATATTGGATATAGAAAAAGCTGATAAATATGTGAAAAGTAAAAAAAGTTTAGAAGAATTGTTTGGAAAACAAAAAAATATTTATTATTATGCTGTAGTGAATAAAGGATTATTTAGAGGAAAAGAAGTTTATGCTATCAACATATACAATGAAAAAATATATTCTATATCAGAAAAAGGATTAAGTGAATATTAGTTATTTATATTGATAATGTTAAATTATTATATAATTAAAAAGTTTTTGGGTTTTTAAGGCGTATTATGTAGTAATATAATAGTAGGTGTATATATAAATAATTTTATTGTAAGGAGAAGTAAGGGATGATTAATGTGAACAAAAAGCTAGTTATAGCTATTGGAGCTGTAGCATTATTATTAGTAGTATTTGTAGGTATAATGTGCATGCAGTTCAAAGGGGAGAAAATAGCAAAAAACACATATGTTAATGGCATAAGTATTGGAGGATTAACTAAATCGCAGGCTAAGCAGGAGTTAGTTAAAAAATACAATTTAGATAATGTTGAATTTAACTACAACGATAGAAATTGGAAAGTTAAAAGTCAAGACTTAAATTTATCTGCTGATTTGGATAAAACTGTAGAAAATGCATATAATTTAAATAGAAAGAATGGTTTCTTTAGCAACCTATCAAAAACTATTTTAGCAAATTTTGGTAAAAAGAGTGATTTAGTAGTAGTAACAAATTATGATAAAAATAAGTTAAAAACAGAAATGGAAAAGATAGCTAAAGAAATAGATGTAGAGGTAAAAGATGCAACGATTGATATAAGTAGTGAAAAGGTAAAAGTTGTGCCAGATTCTGATGGACTTAAAATGGATATTTCTAAGAGTATGAATAGTTTTGATAGTCAAGTAAAAAAAGGGAAGTATACAAATAAGTTAGTAGTAAAAGCTACTCCAGCAAAAATAAAAAAAGAGCAACTTGCTAATATAGACACAAATTTAGGTAAATATGCAACAACATTTAAAACTTCTCAAGTAAATAGAAGTATAAATATAAAATTAGCAACAGATAGTATAAGTAATATTTTACTTATGCCAGGAGAAACTTTTTCGTTTAATGAACTTACAGGAAAAAGAAGCAAAGCAAATGGATATAAAAGTGCTCCTGTTATAGTAGAGGGAGAAATGGAAGAAGATTATGGTGGAGGAGTTTGTCAAGTTTCATCAACACTATATAATTCTGTTTTATATGCAGGCTTAGAAATTACTAATGTAAAAAATCATACAATACCATCAAGTTATGTTCCAAAAGGAAGAGATGCTACTGTTGCAGACAGCGGAATAGATTTCTTATTTAAAAACAATCTTAAGCATCCAATTTACATAAAAAATTACGTTTCAGGAAATCAAATTGTTTGCAATATATATGGAAGTGCAGAGGATAAACAAAATATAACAATATCAACAAAATTAGATGGCGTCTCACAAACTACAATGAAGAGAGTCAATGATTCTTCAATGCCTAAAGGAAAAGAAAAAGTAGATAAGAGTGGAAGAAATGCATACTCTGTATCAACATATAGAACATTTAATGATGCAAATGGCAAGAAAATTAAAACTGAAAAAATAGCTAATTCATATTATCCTAAGAAGGAAGGTATTATATTAGTTGGAACTATGGAACCAAAACCAGAAGAAAAGCCAAAGACAGATGAAAATAAAGATAATCAAAATACAAATAACCAAAATACGAATAATAAACCAAAACCAGAAACACCACCAACTGATAATAAACCTAGTGAGACACAACCACAACCACAAGCTTAAAGTTCTCAAGAATAGGATTTATGTAGAGTATTAAAAAATATAAATCTAAATAGGAGGGATTACTTTGAATTTAAATAATATAACTAATTACGTTCAAAGTATTTGCGAGAATATTTCTAATGTGTTAGATGTAGATGTTACTTTAGTTACAAAAGATTTGACTAGGATAGCAGGAACAGGAATATTCAGAGGTAAAATAGGAGAAACAATATCAGAGAAATCTGTGTATTCTCTTGTTTTAAAAGATGGAAAATCCTATGTTATAAATAAGGAAATAGAAGAGAACTGTAATAAATGTGCAAATAGAGAAAACTGTAAAGAGTTAGCAGATATATGTACTCCTGTTAAAATGGGAGAACACATACTTGGAATATTGGGTATAGCTGCATTTAATGAAGAGCAAAAAGAAAAGATACTTTCAAAAGATAAGGAGTTAACCGCTTTTGTAAGTAGTATGTCTGATTTAATATCTTTTAAATTGGATGAACTATATAAACAAGAGGTTAAGACTATGGATGACCTTGAAAGAGAAGCTATAGAAAATGCTATCAAAAAATATGGTAGTAATACAGAAGGAATGAAAAAAGTAGCAGAAGCATTGAATATAGGTATAGCTACACTTTATAGGAAAGTAAAAAAATTCAACATTAAAAGTTAGCAATATTGTAAAAAAGGTAACCTTTTCATAAAAAGAATTGGATTACCTTTTTTATTATGAGGATAATGGCAAAAAATGTATAGTTTTGACTTGACATATTAAATATGTTATCTTAAATATATATTTTGAAGTGGAGGTGAGTATTATTTTAGTGAAAGATATAAAACAAGATATAGAAAACATGCCTAGAAAAATTTTAGATATATCTTTGATAGAAGAAAATAAAAGCGATTTGACTTTTTTTAACATAGAAGAAGAAGATGGTGATGAGACACTAAAAGCATTAAAACAAAGTTATGTGACTACAAATTATAAAGAAGAGACACTTTTAAATTTACAAGGAGCTTTGAAGTCAAAGTCAGACACAACATCAAAGGAGTTAAAATTAGAATCATATAAGAGGTACAATAATGCATTGGATTTAGCATATAAAGACTATATAACTAGTGCTGTTAATATGGTAAATAAAGCTTTAGAAATAAATCCTAAAGATATTGATATATTAAATCTTAGAGGGCTTCTAAAGTTATTAAAATGCGACTTTGCTAAAGCATTTGAGAGTTTTTATACTGCTCTATGTTATGAAAATAATCATATATCAAGGAAATATGTTAATTTAATTTCATCTGAGGACTTTAAAACATTTTTAGGCAGATACAATCATTCTATAAGGTTTATAAATGAAGAAATGAATTATGAGTCAATACATATTTTGGAGAATATAGTAGAGGAAGAACCACAACTAATAGAACCATATGTAATTTTATCTTTATTGTATGATAAGCTAGGTAATGTAAAAAAAAGAGAAGGATATTTGGACAGACTCAAAGAGATAGATAAAGATAATCCAGTATTTGAAAAAGAAGAAGAAAAACAAGAAGATACAAGTAAAAAAGAAGAAGAAAAACGAGTTAAAAAGAAAAAGAAAAATAGATTACCATATATTGTAGTTGCTTGTATTGTAATTGCAATGGGTGTATATTTTATTCAAAGTAAAAAGAGAATAGAAACCTTGAATAATCAAATAAGTAAGAAAGATGAGAAGTTAAATGAAACTGACAAAAAACTGGGTGAAACAAATGAAGAATTGGAAAAAACAAGTAAAGAGTTAGATGAAGCTAAAAATAAGGAACCAGAAAAAGAAATAACTGTAGCTAATGAGGAAGATTTATACTATAAGGCTTTGGACTTAAAGAAAAATCAAGAGTATGAAAAAGCAATAGATAGTTTTAAAAGTATAGTTTCTTCAGGCAAAACTAAAAAGTATATTTCTGAATCAATATATCAATTAGCAATAACAAATAAAGCATTGGGAAATAAGGATGAAGCTATAAAGTATTATAAGAAGTATATAAATACTTATACTAAAAATGACCAGTACTATGATGACTCATACTATGAGTTAGGCATGCTTTATTATGATAATGGAGATTTAGAAAATGCAAAAAAAACTTTTTATAGTTTAAGAAGTGAAGTTCCAGACAGTATGTATAACAATTCAAAAATAAAAGAAATTTTAAGCAAAAAATAGATTTATATAATTAAGTTTTTTGAAACAACCAAGTATGTATTTTATTAAATTAAAATAAAAATAAATTTAAAGAGAGATTGTATTAAATCATAACTTTCTATTTGAAGAAAGATATTTGCTTGTTGATAAAACTACAAATATATGGTTTGAAACAATCTCTTTAGTTTTTGGAGGTGGAAAATGAAAGTTTTCAATCAATTAGTAATAATTTTATGTATATGGGTAATAGGAGAGTATATAAGCTCATTTATACAAGGTGCTATACTTATTCCTGGGAGTATAGTTGGCATGCTATTATTATTCCTATTGCTACAATTTAAAGTGTTGGATTTAAGTAGTATAGAAAATATAAGTGGATTTTTCCTTGATAATATGGCTGTATTTTTTATACCAGCAGGAGTATCACTTATAAAATCACTAGACCTAATAAAAGAAAATGTATTGGTACTTTTGTTAGTTATATGTCTAAGTACACTAGTTGTAATGTATACCACTGGAATTATAGTGGAAAAGATGATAAAAAAGAAGGAAGAAGGACAAAAGAATGTATAATGTATTACAAACGCCAGTATTTGGCATAATAATAACAATTGTATTTTTTAATTTAGGTAGATACATTCAGCGAAAAACAAATAATCCTATATGTAACCCTATGTTAATTGCGATTGTAGGAATCATATTATTTCTAAGCATAACAAAAATTCCGTATGAAAACTACAAGATAGGAGCAGATAGCATAAATTTCTTTTTAGGACCTGTTACAGTAGTGCTTGCAGTTCCACTTTATAAGCAGTTTGAATTATTTAAAAAGCATATGCTTGAGATTGTTATAGGAATAGGTTGTGGCATAATAATTTCTTTTGTATCTGTATTAGTAATTGGTAAAATAGCTAATTCAGATGTAAGTATAATAAATTCACTTATTCCAAAATCTATAACAACACCAATGGGAATATCTTTGGCAAATTCTTTAAATGGTGTAGAGTCAATAACAGTAGTAGCTATAATTTTTACAGGTATTTTTGGTGGTATGGTTGCTTCTACTGTATTTAAACTTGGAAATATAAATCATCCAGTTGCTAAAGGAATTGCACTTGGGACATCGGCACATGCTCTGGGGACAACTAAAGCTTTTGAACTTGGAGAAGTAGAAGGAGCGATGAGTGGAGTTTCTATTGGGGTTTCTGGTACAATTACAGTAATATTAATCCCAATTATAATGAATTTTATATAAAAATATAAAATAAAAATAGGTATCTTGAATACTTAAAACAAAATAAAATAAAAAAATTTAAAAATAAAAACTGAATGAAAAAAATGCAAATAATGAAATAAAAAAATCATGTGCTGAAATTATAAAAACAAAAATTTCATTTAAGAATTAATTGTGAATAAAGAATTATATGGTTAAGTTTACTAAAATACTATAAAAATAAATATTTAAGAAAAAATACTATAAATTTACTATATTGCAAGTTACATAATATATAGTATCATATTGTGCTAGAAGAATTTTAATTTTAAGCATAAATGAGAGAATTTAAGTACTTTGAAATTTTGGAATATGAAAAAATACACTAGACATATATATAAAAGGTACTATAATAGATGATGTAATAGATGACAGTTCAAGAAATTCTATGAAAAAATTTGCTTGAAATATTATCTATTACATCAGTAATAATATATATAAAAGTAAGTTTTTAAAATTCTAAAGATTTAGAAGGATTGAAGGGAGAAAGAAATGAGTGAAGTTAAGAATACCCTACAAAAACATCCAGCTTTAAGATATTTAACAATGCTACTGGGGATGTTGATGACATCTATAGGAATAAATGGGTTCTTAAGACCAGCACATCTATTAAGTGGAGGTGCTACAGGTATAGCAACATCTATAAACTATTTGACAAATATCAATGTGGGTCTATTAACATTTTTAATCAATATTCCAATATTTATTTTAGGTTTTATATACCTAGAAAAAGAATTTTGTATTTCAAGTTTATTAAATATGATTGTATTTTCATTATTATTAGGTGCAACTCAGGAAGTAAGTAATATCATACCTATCAATGATATATTACTTCAAAGTGTGTATGGAGGTATATTATCTGGTTTAGGAGTTGGTATTGTATTTAGAACTAGGTCTTCCCAAGGTGGTACAGACATCATAGCTGCAATACTAAAAATTAAGAAAAATATAGAGATGAAAGATACTGCTTTAGCAATAAATGGTTTAATAGTGCTTACAGGAAGTTTTTTATTTGGCTTGGATTTAGCATTATATACTCTCATAGGATTATTTCTAAATGCATATTCAATGACTTTTATTAAAGATGCAATGAATTATCAAAAATCTGTTATGGTAATGTCAACTGAAGTCGATTTGATAGCAGAAGACATAATGAAAAGTTTAGTTAGAGGTGTAACTTTCTTAGATGCAGAGGGTGCATACACTCATCAGAAAAAGAAGATTATATATACAATAGTTTCATCAAATGAGATACCAAAGATAAAGGATATAGCTTTAAAATATGATAAAAAAGCATTTATATCTGTAAATGATGTTACAGAGGTAAAAGGAAGAGGATTTAAAGCAAAAGACTTATAAACTATAAAAATATAAGCTGAGGATTTATAATATGTAAATTTATATATTATAGTTCTCAGCTTCCTTTATTTTAAAATATAATAAATTATGGCTTATTTACTATTTGTGTATCACTTTCAAAGATATTATTTTAAAATTAAAATTGAAAAAATTACTCAATATGTAGAAAACATGACCAATATTAGGATATAATAAATTTAATAGATTTAATAAAATATCTATGAATAACGTTGGAGGAATGGCATTATGAATTTATCTAAAGAATATGTTGATTTGTATGATAATTATTTAAAATATATAAATGAAGTAAATAAAGAGATTAAAAGCATAAAAAATATGAAAAAACGTGTTTTAAAAAAGGGCGATTTTGCATCAGAAAGTGAAGTTTTGGAATTAGAAGGAAAAACAATTCGTGATATAGACGATGTTGATACAAAAAAGCCAAAAAACAAAATATATAAATTTTCTAATGGAGATGTATATGTAGGAAAGTTTTTAGAAGGAAAGATGGAAGGGCAAGGCTCATATACCTTTTTTGTAGATGAAGGAACTGATATGGAGTACATAGGAGAATTTAAACAAGATAAAAAAAATGGAAAAGGAAATTTTGTATTTTCAAACGGTAATGAGTATATAGGTTATTTTGAGGAAGACATGATGAATGGTATTGGGAATATGCTCTATAATAGTAAAGATGAATACATTGGAACTTGGAAGAATGGTAAGAAAGATGGAAAAGGCATTTATAAGTGGAATGATGGGTGTATATATGCAGGAGAATTTAAAGGTGGGAAGATGGAGGGATATGGTATTTGCTATACTAGTGAAGGAGAAATACTTTATGAAGGAGAATGGAAAAATAATTTGATTCATGGAAAAGGAACTTACATATGGGAAAAGGGAAAGAAGTATGTAGGAGAGTTTATGCATGGTAAAAAACATGGCCAAGGTACTTTTTATCTAAATAATGAATTGGTTTATGAAGGAACTTGGAAATTTGATAAGCCATCTATCTTTGATAGAACTTTAGATGAAATATTTTCATTAAGATTGTAGCTTTATCTATTAATAGGTAAAGCTTTTTTATAATACTTATTAAATAAAAAAATATAAATATATGTTAATGGGATTTAATTAGTATATATTATCAGTATTAATACATGATAATGTATATATTAGAAATTTTTAGTAAAGCTTTTTAAAGGAGGAATATATTGAAAAAATTAATTGCTTTAGTATTAGTAATACTTATTGTTTTATTTTATAGTCCAGAATTATTGAGAGAAGTAGATGATTTGAAGGAAGAATTTTTTCAAAGTGAAATATGGAATGAGTTTTTAGACAAAATAAACTTAAGTGATAATTCAAAGAAAAAGGAAGATGATAAAAATCAAAACTCACAATTAGATAATAATGGAGAGCATAATTTAAACGAGACTAATATAAAAAATTTTGAAAAACTAAATTTAGGAGAAAACTTAAATCAAGTTTTAGCTAATATTGGTAAGCCAGGTAGAATTGATACTAGTGAATATGGATTTGACTGGTATATATACAATCAATATGGAAAAGATTTTGCAATGGTTGGTATTGAAAATGATGAAGTAGTTGCACTTTACAGCAACTCTATGGACTCAAGTGAAAATAAAGATATAAAAATAAATCAAGATAGACAGACAGTAAGAAACAAGATTACTCCATTAAAATATAAGAAAAAAGGAAATACTAGATATATAATAAATTCAGAAAATCAATATGATATAATAAATAAGGAAGGTAAATATATTACAATTTTCTACGATATTCATGAAAAAAATAGAGTTTGTTCATATTTAATAATTGATAAAAGCACAGAAGATGAGTTTAAAGAATTATATCCAACTGATAAAGAAGAACTTAAAAAATGTTTTGAATTTGAAATTATAGACCTTGTAAATAGTGTTAGAAATCAAAGAGGATTGAATTCACTAAGATACAGTGAACAAGCTACTTTGAGTTCAAGAAAACACAGTGAAGATATGAGAGATAATAATTTTTTTGACCATATAAATAAAAAAGATGAAACTCCATTTGATAGAATGAAAAGAGAAGGAATAATATATACTTCAGCAGGAGAAAACATAGCAGCAGGACAGATTAATGCAATATATGCACATGAAGCTTGGATGAATTCAGAAGGACATAGAAAAAATATTTTGGGGAATTATAATAATATTGGAGTTGGAGTAATATTTGGAGGAAGTTATAAAACGTACTACACTCAAAATTTTTATAAATAACTAAAATATTTGAAAGGAAGTTTAAAAATGACACCAGGGAAAAAAAAGACAATATTTAAGTGTTTAATAGCAGTAGTTTTGTTTTGTGGAATAATACTAATAGCTAATTTTAGTAAAGTTTCTGCTTTGATGACGGACACAAATGAAAATATTTTAATTAAACATGGTTCAAGGGAAAAGAAACTAATAGCAATTACCTTTGATGATGGACCTCATCCTAAAGAAACTGGTCAAGTTTTGGATGTGTTAAAGAAGTATAATGTAAAGGCTACATTCTTTATAGCTGGAAAACATGCGCAGTGGTATAAAGAACCATTGGTAAGAGCAAGTAAAGAAGGGCATGAAATAGGAAATCATACTTTTAATCATCCTGATATAAGCAATTTAACTTCTAGTCAAATTGAAGAGGAGATTGTTAAGTGTGAAGAAATTTTAAAGAAAGTTACTGGAAAGAAACCTACATTATTTAGACCACCATTTGGGAGTTACAGAGAAAAGGATTTAGTAGAAATTGCAAAAAAGCATGATTATAAAGTAGTCTTATGGACAGGAGTAGATGTGAGGGATTGGAAAAATCCTGGAGCTAATAGTATCGCAGATAAAATAATTAATAAGGTACAAAATGGAGATATAATACTTTTACATGATTATGCAACTGATGATACTGTTAAAGCTTTGGATATATTTATTCCAAAAATGATAGAAAAGGGATTTAAATTTGTAACAGTTTCTGAATTAATGAAATAATTTTTTTGGGGGGGAGATTTATAGTATGATTCTCATGATAGACAATTACGATTCTTTTGTGTATAACTTGGTGCAATACATAGAAGAATTGGGGGAAAGAGTTATAGTAAAAAGAAATAATGAAATAACATTAAGAGATATTGAAGAACTAAATCCAGAGGTAATTGTGTTATCTCCAGGTCCATGTTCTCCAAAAGAAGCTGGAATTTGTATAGATATTGTTGAATACTTTAAAGGTAAGAAGCCTATACTAGGAATTTGTTTAGGTCACCAAACTATTGGACATGTTTTTGGTGGTAATATCATAAAAGCACAACAGCCTGTTCATGGAAAGGTATACAGTATAAACCATGTTAATAAGGGAGTTTTTAGTGGCCTTAAAAATCCCTTAAATGTCACTAGGTATCATTCCCTTATAATTGATTCTAATACAGTTCCAGAAGAACTTGAAGTTACCGCAACAACAAATAAAGGTGAAATAATGGGAATTAGACATAAGGAGTATTTAATAGAAGGAGTACAATTTCATCCAGAGGCTATTTTATCAGAGTATGGTCATGAAATGCTGAAAAACTTTATAAAAGAAGCTAGGGAAAGGATACATAGATAAAATGATAAGAGAAATAAAAACTAAATTAAATTCTTTTGAGATATTTACTATTTTTAGAAATGAAAAGGATAGTTTTATATTAGATAGTGCTATGGACAAAGAAAAATTAGGAAGATATTCTTTTATAAGTAGCCAGCCATTTAAAGTGTTAAGATATAAAAATACTGATGAAAATCCATTAGAAAATTTGAAAAAAGAATTAGATAAATATAAAGTTACAAATGAAACTAACTTACCATTTATAGGTGGAGCTGTAGGATATTTGTCTTATGATTTGGGAAATTATATAGAAAAATTACCTAGAACTGCTATAGATGATATTGAGATGCCTGATATGTATTTTGGATTTTATAACCATGTTATAGTAATAGACCATTTAAAGGAAAAAACTTACATAGCCACTCCAGAGATAGATATAAAAGTAGAAGAAAAAATAATAACTGATATAGAAGAAAAAATATTGAGAGAAGAGAAAAAAGGAATAGATAATATATGTTATCAAGAAAAAGATATAAAACCTATTCAACTTAAATCGAACTTTACAAAGGAAGAATTTAAAAATGCAGTTCAAAATGTTAGAGAGTACATAAGACAAGGTGACATATATCAAGCTAATTTGACACAAAGGTTCAGCGGAGAAACAGAACTTACAAGTTTTGAGTTATATAGAGATTTAAGAAGATTTAGTCCAGCACCATTTGGAGCATTTTTAAATTTTGAAGAAGCACATATATTATCAAATTCTCCAGAGAGATTTATAAGATGTATTGATAAAAGAATAGAGGCAAGACCAATAAAAGGCACTCGACCAAGAGGTAAAAATAAGGAAGAAGATTTAAAGCTTCAAGAGGAACTTAAAAATAGTGAAAAAGATAGAGCAGAGCTACTTATGATAGTGGATTTAGAAAGAAATGATATTGGTAGAATCTCTAAAACTGGAAGTGTCAAAGTTCCAGAGTTGTTTGTAATTGAACCTTATGCAAATGTAAATCATTTGGTTTCAACAGTTGTAGGGGAACTAAAAGATGATAAGAGTGCTACGGATATAATAAAAGCAACTTTTCCAGGGGGTTCTATAACAGGAGCACCTAAAATTAGAGCAATGGAAATTATAGATGAACTGGAACCAACACAGAGAAATGTATATACTGGTTCAATTGGATATATAGGTTTTAATGGTGATATGGATTTTAATATAGCAATTAGAACTATAATAAAAAAAGATAAAAAAGTATACTTTCAAGTTGGAGGAGGTATGACTTGGGATTCTGACACAGATGAAGAATACCAAGAAACACTAGATAAAGCAAAATCTATAATGAAAGCCTTGAGGGGATATTATGAAGAATAATTTAAGCTTTAATAGTAGCTTGAGTAAATTTGGAATTGGGTTATTTGAGACTATTAAAATTAAAGATGGTATAGCTATAGATTTAAATACACATATAGATAGGATGCTCAATTCAATAACATGTTTGGATTTGAATATAAATTATGAAAAGAGATTCCTAATAGATGAAATTGTTAAATACATAAATAAAGAAAATATTATTAATAAAGCACTTAGGATTACAGTTTTTGATGAAGGTTACAATATATCTATTAGAGAAATTCCATATAATAAAGAAGTATATAATAAAGGTTTTAAATTGACTATATCACCCATAATTAGAGGTGATAGCTTAATCTATAGACATAAGACTACTAATTATTTTGAAAATATATATACTAAAAATATTGCAAATAAGAATGGATATAATGATGGGATATTTATAAATTCAGATGGTGTAATTTTGGAGTGTTCTATGAGCAATATATTTTTTATAAGAGGAAGTAAAGTATATACACCCAGTAGTAAATTACCAATTTTGAATGGAACAATTAAAAAAAGGATTATAAAGATTTGTGACGAATTACATATAGAGTTGGTGGAAAATGAAATTAACATATCAGAAATTAGTAGTTTTGATTTTGTTTTTGTCACAAATAGTCTTATGGGAGCGATGAAAGTTACAGAAATTGACAAGACAGAATTTGGCAAAGAAAATGTTGTTTTTAATAAAATAATAGAGTGTTTGTAATAAATTAAAATATTAACAATTTATTGGAGATAAGAGATGGTAAGTCATACTTATAAAGTATATAGTGAAAATATTAAAAAAATAATAGACAATCCAAATACGTTAGCAGTATTTTTAGTGGGTTCTAGTAAAGATGTAGATTTTAGTTTTTATGATGTAGAAATTAATGATATTGATGTATTTGTTTTTGTAAAAGAAGGGGAAAAACAAGAGCGAGTACTGTTTGAGCAAAAGGGAATAGAATTTGATATAAATTACTTTTCAAAAGAGGGTGTAAAAAAATTATTATCAGATAGAGAGTACTTCTTTGTGAAAGAGATGAAAGATGCTAAAGTTCTATTTGATATAGAGAATATATCCAATACTATAAAAGATATGAGCAGAGATATTTACTTAAAGGGTCCTAGTAAATTGTCTTTAGAAGAGAAGTCTTTTTTGAAACAAGATATAGGAACAAAAATATCAAAGTTGAAAAATAAAGAAAAATTTGATGTTTTTGAATATCATTTTTTGACGAATTTATATTTAAAAGATATAATAATTGGGTACTTTAATATAAATGATAAATGGGTACCAAAAGATAAAAAATTGCTAAAAGTTTTGAAAAAAGAAAATAATGAGCTTTTTAACCTAGTATCAAAGGTAAGTGAAAATTATGACTATCAAAAACTTTTAGATGTTTATAATTATATTTTTAAAGAAATTGAGACAAAAAAGATTATAAAATTAATCTTCTAGTCACGAGTCAATGGGGGGAGTTTAAATGAATAAAGTAGATAAAGAAAAAATACAACATGCAGTAAGAGAAATATTAGAAGCAATTGGTGAAGACCCAGATAGAGAAGGTTTAATAGAGACTCCAAATAGAGTTGCTAGAATGTATGAAGAGATATTTTCTGGTCTTAGTGAAGAACCAAGAGACCATTTAAAAGTTCTTTTTGCAGATGAAAAGCATGAAGAGTTAGTATTAGTAAAAGACATTCCATTTTATTCATGCTGTGAGCATCATTTAGTTCCTTTTTTCGGAAAGGCACATATAGCTTATTTACCAAAAGGTGGAAGACTTACAGGACTTTCTAAGCTTGCCAGAGTAATAGATACATTAGCAAAAAGACCTCAACTACAAGAAAGAATTACTAAAAATGCAGCAGATATAATAATGGAAGAGTTACAACCTTATGGTGTTTTAGTAGTAGTGGAAGCTGAACATATGTGTATGACAATGAGAGGTGTAAAAAAACCTGGTTCAAAAACTGTTACATCAGCAGTTAGAGGTATATTTGAAAAAGATATTGCATCAAGAGCTGAGGCTATGAGCTTAATTACTATGAAGTAGTAAATTATTGTAGATAATAATGTTTGATAAGATATAAATTTTAATTTAAGGGAGTGTCATTAACTGTGTTTGATTATGGTAAAAGAACTTATATAATGGGTATATTAAATGTAACTCCAGATAGTTTTTCGGATGGAGGAGACTTTAGTAATTTAGACATAGCAATAAAACATGCAAAAGAAATGGTTGAACAAGGTGCTGATATAATTGACTTAGGTGGTGAATCTACACGTCCAGGTCATAACTATGTGGATTCAGAGGAAGAACTAAGAAGAGTAATCCCTGTGATAAAAAAACTTAAAAAAGAATTAGATATACCAATATCAATAGATACTTACAAGGCAGATGTTGCAGAAGAAGCCCTAAAATTAGGTGTCACTATGGTAAATGATGTTTGGGGACTTAGAAGAGATAAGAACATGGCTTCTGTAGTAGGAAAATATGATGCAGAAGTATGTATAATGCATAATCAAGATGGGACAAACTATGACAAAGATATAATGGAGTCAATAAAAGACTTCTTTAAAGAGAGCATAGAAATGGCAATAGACTGTGGTGTAAAAAAAGAAAAAATAGTTCTTGATCCAGGGATAGGGTTTGGGAAGACATTTGAGCAAAATATAGAAGTACTAAGAAGATTAAATGAATTGAAAGAATTAGACTATCCTATTTTACTTGGTACATCTCGAAAATCAGTAATAGGAAAAGTACTTCCAGTTGAACCTAAAAAGAGATTGGAAGGCACAATAGCTACTACTGTACTTGGAATAAGAGATGGTGTAGATATAGTTAGAGTGCATGATGTTTATGAAAATTTAATGGCAGCTAAAATGACTGATGCAATATATAGAAAGTAGGTGTAGTATTATGGATAAAATATTACTTAGTAATCTAGGATTCTATGGATATCATGGTGTACTTAAAGAAGAAAATTTTCTGGGTCAGAAATTTTTTGTCGACATGGAACTTTATGTTGATTCAAGAGAAGCAGGACTTAGTGATGATATAAATAAATCTGTAAACTATGCTGAAGTTTATAGTGTTGTTAAGGATATTACAGAAAATAAACAATTTAATCTTTTGGAGGCTTTGGCAGAGAATATTGCTGAAGAAGTCTTAAATAAATTTAACCTTGTAAATGGAGTTATGGTCAGGGTTAGAAAGCCAGAAGCTCCTGTAAATGGAATTTATGACTACTTTGGTGTTGAGATAAGGAGAACAAGAGATGAATAAGGCTTATTTGGGAATAGGGACTAATATGGGCAATAGATTTGATAATTTATCAAAAGCATGTGAACTTTTGAGAAATAGTGATTCTATATATGAAGTAAAAGAATCAAAATTATATGAAACAAAGCCATGGGGATATACAGAACAAGCAGATTTTCTAAATATGTGTGTAGAGATAGAAACAGAATTTGAACCTTATGAGTTGTTAGAATATTGTCAAGGAATAGAGGAAGAATTGCATAGAGAGAGAATAGTACATTGGGGTCCAAGAACTATCGATGTAGATATACTATTTTTTAATGATGTAGTTTCAACTGATGAAAAATTACTAATACCACATCCAAGGATTCAAGATAGAGCTTTTGTTTTGATACCACTTATGGATTTGAATGAGGAACTTTTAATAAATAAAAAATCAATAAAAGAATATTTAAACCTCCTATCTGCTAAAGAAATAGAAGAAGTAAAGGAGCTTGTAGGTTATGAGAAAAAACCTATTTAATGATAATTCAAAGATAGTGATAAATACAAATAATAAAAAAATAACTGTAAAAGAAGATAAACTTGTAATAGCTGGGCCATGTGCAATAGAAAGTTATGAGCAACTTTTAAAGACTGCTAAATTTGTAAAAAGTCATGGCGCAAATATTTTAAGAGGAGGAGCATATAAGCCAAGAACATCACCAAACTCATTTCAAGGATTAAAAAAAGAAGGTCTTGAAATATTAAAAGCAGTTAAAGAAGAGGTTGGTATAGCTGTTATTACAGAACTTATGGATATAAGGGATATGGATGAATTATATAGTGTCAGTGATATAATTCAAATTGGCTCAAGAAATATGCAAAACTTTACTCTTTTAAGTGAAATCGGAAAACAAAATAAGCCTGTTATGTTAAAAAGAGGAATCGCATCAACAATTACTGAATGGATAGGTGCAGCAGAATATATAGCAATAGAAGGAAATAGTGATATTATAATGTGTGAGAGAGGTATAAGAACCTACAATGATTATACTAGAAATACATTAGACTTAGCTGCTGTACCAATTATTCAAAAAGAAACGGGACTTCCTGTTGTAGTAGACCCAAGTCATGCTACTGGAGTTAGATATTTAGTAAAACCTATGTCAATGGCATCACTTGCATGTGGAGCAGATGGAATAATGGTAGAAGTTCATCCAGACCCAGAAAATGCTCTATCAGATGGGATTCAATCTCTCTGCTTTGATGAATTTGAAGATTTGATGAAATCAATTAGTGTTTATTAAAAAGAGGCAAGAGCCTCTTTTTTATTCGTGATAGTTTTTGATGTAAATTTATAAGTTAATAGATATATAATTTAAGAGTTAGATTATTTGACATAAATAAAAATTTAATATTGATGGAATTAACATAAAAAATAAAAATTTTTTGATTAATAAGAAGGATATCAATAAAAAAAGTCGAATTCTGTATATTGAGTGATTGACAAATTTAGAATATAGTGTAGAATAGAAATGTTAACACAAAAAATTACACCAGAAGGTGATAATATGAATGATATAAAAGACATTATCGAAGAAATAAAAGCTAGATGTGATATAGCAAGTATAATATCTGAATATATGAGTATAAAACAATCTGGAGCTAATTATAAAGGATTATGTCCATTTCATGGGGAAAAAACTCCATCTTTTTATATAAATACATCAAAACAAATTTATAAGTGTTTTGGTTGTGGTGAAGGTGGAGATGTGATAAATTTTGTCATGAAAATGGAAAATTTAGATTTTATGGATGCTGTAAAAATTTTAGCAAATAAATGCGGTATAGAAATTAATACCAACATGAATGAAGAAACTAGAATGAAAATAGAGAAATCTAAAAAGTTTCAAGATATTCATACAGAAGCTGCTAGATTTTATCTTTCAAACTTATTAGGAAGTAAAAATCTTGGGTATGAATATTTAAGGATTAGAGGATTAGATGATAAAATAATTAAAAAATTTGGTCTAGGATTTTCTTTGGATTCATGGAATTCTCTTATGAATACTCTTATTAATAAAGGGTATACAAAACAAGATTTACTGGAATGCGGTCTAATTGCAAGAAATAGAGATGGAACTAATTGCTATGATAAATTTAGAAATAGAGTTATGTTTCCTATATTTGATTATAGAGGAAATATAATTGGCTTTGGAGGAAGAGTACTAGATGATTCTTTACCAAAATACTTAAATTCTCCAGACACATTAATTTTTAATAAAAAACAAAACTTATATGGACTAAATTTTGCTAGAAAAAATTTAGATAATAAAACTATAGTCTTAGTTGAAGGATATATGGATTTAATTTCACTTTATCAGTATGGTATAAGAAATGTAGTAGCAACCCTTGGAACAGCCTTGACTGAACAACAAGGTATTTTGATAAAAAGATATGCGGATACTGCTATTATATCTTATGACTCTGATGAAGCTGGAATAAAAGCGACTTTAAGAGCTATAGATATACTTATTAAATTAGGTATTACTGTAAAAGTTTTGGATTTGAAAGATTCTAAAGACCCAGATGAATTTGTAAGAAAGTACGGACTTAGTGATTATAAAAAGGCAATGGATGTTTCTACTCACTACATAAAATATAAAATAGATCATCTTAAAAAAGAATTCAATATTCAAAAAGATGAAGAACGAGTGAAGTTTGCAAAAGAAGCTTCTAAGATTATAAAACAATTGACAAGTCCTGTAGAAATTGATTTTTATACAAAATATTTAAGCAATCAAATAGATATTAATGTCGAGTCTATAAAAAGGGAAGTATATGGTAAAAACTACAATAAACCATATAATAACAAAAACCAGAAAAAGATAGAAGAAAAAGTAATTGAAAAAGTCGAAGTTAGACAAGATGGAAAACAATTAGTTGAAGAAACTCTAATAAAAATAATGTTAGAAGACAAAAAAATTAGAGAAATAGCGTTACTTAAGGTAGAAGAAAGTGATTTTTTATTGAATGAAAGTAAAGAAATTTTAAATTACATGATTAAAAATCAAGAATTGGACAAAATAACTATTGACAAATTGAAAAGTTTAAACATATCCGAAGAATACTTAAAAGAATTAAATTCAATTTCTTTGAATAGTATAAACTTAGAGAACACAAAAGAAATAGAAGGAATAATAACAAATATCAGAAAGAACTCATTAGAAGAACAAATTAATAACTTGTTGAAAGAACAACAGGAATTAGAAAATAATAATGATATGAAAGAGGTAGATGGTAGAGTTATGGAAATTGCTTTAAAAATAGTTGAGATAAATAAAATTTTAAAAAGCTTGTAGAGAAAGGAGGTTTGAGTGTGGAAAATAAGTCGAATAAAAAAGAGTTAAAAAAAGTTACCGCTAAGACATTAATAGAAAAAGGAAAAAAGCAGGGTTCATTGACGCTTGCAGAAATAATGGAAGCTTTTTCTGAAACTGAACTTGATAAGGATCAGGTAGAAAATCTTTATGAAACTTTAGGTAATTTGGGAATAGAAATAACAGAAACAAAGAACTATAAAGCTGATATAGACTTTTCGGCTACTGATGACGATTTAAATATGAGCCACATAGATGAAGATGCAGAAGTAATTTCACATGAAGACTCTTCTGCAATAGAAATAGAAACTGTGGATTTATCATTGCCAAAAGGGATAAGTATAGACGACCCTGTTAGAATGTACTTGAAAGAAATAGGAAAAATTCCTCTACTTAAGCCACATGAAGAGGTAGAATTTGCTAGAAGAATGCATGAAGGCGATGAGATAGCAAAGCAAAGATTAGTTGAAGCGAACTTAAGACTAGTTGTAAGTATAGCAAAAAGATATGTAGGTAGAGGTATGCTTTTCTTAGACTTAATACAAGAGGGAAATTTAGGTCTTATAAAAGCTGTTGAAAAATTTGACTATACAAAGGGATATAAGTTTAGTACTTATGCAACATGGTGGATAAGACAAGCTATAACACGTGCTATAGCAGACCAAGCGAGAACTATAAGAATACCAGTGCATATGGTAGAGACTATAAATAAATTAATAAGAGTATCAAGACAATTGCTTCAAGAACTTGGAAGAGACCCAAAACCAGAAGAAATTGCAAAAGAAATGGAAATGACAGAAGATAAAGTAAGAGAGATAATGAAAATAGCTCAAGACCCTGTATCTTTAGAAACTCCAATAGGAGAAGAAGAGGATAGTCATTTAGGAGACTTTATTCCAGATGATGATGCACCAGCTCCAGCTGAGGCAGCAGCATATTCATTACTTAAAGAACAAATAGAAGATGTACTTGGCTCATTAAATGATAGAGAGCAAAAAGTATTAAAACTTAGATTTGGTCTTGAGGATGGAAGAGCTAGAACTCTTGAAGAAGTTGGAAAAGAGTTTGATGTAACTAGAGAAAGAATAAGACAAATAGAAGCAAAAGCACTAAGAAAATTAAGACATCCAAGTAGATCAAAAAAACTTAGAGATTATTTAGATTAAAAAGATACATCATTAATGTTTTTGTAATAAAGGCCATGGGATAAGTGATATCTCATGGCTATTTTGTGGTAGAGATTTTATATTATTTTTTATCTTGGTTTTAGTTTAAAATCAAGAACAAATAAAAGAATTGAAAGGAGATATATCTTTGAAACTAACAGATAGATTATTAAAAATAGCATCATTGGTGTCAGATGGTAAAAAGATAGCTGATGTAGGAACGGACCATGGATACATACCAGTTTATTTGCTAAAGGAGGAAAGAGTTCCATTTGCAGTGTTGGCAGATGTCAATAAAGGACCTCTTGACAATGCACGAAAAGAGGTCATACAGAACAATCTTTTAGAGAAAGTTGATTTACGATTGGGTTCTGGTATAGAGGTACTTGAAATAGGTGAAGTTGAAGAAGTAATAATTGCTGGTATGGGGGGTATATTGATAAGTGAACTTCTAGAAGCTAAAAAAGAAGTAGCACATAGTATAGAAAAATTGATATTACAGCCTATGCAGGCACAAGAAGAGCTTAGACGCTATCTTCTGAATAATGGTTATGAAATTTTAAAAGAGGTTTTAGTGAGAGAAGATTTTAGGATATATGAAATAATAGTTGCCAAATATACAGGTAAAAATACTATAATAGAAGATGAGATACAATTTGAAGTTGGAATAAAACTTTTAGAAAATAAAGATTCTCTTTTTTATGACTTTATAGAAAAAAAAATCAAAACATATAGTGCTATAGTTAATCAACTAGAAGGTAAAAATGGAGAAGAAATAGATAAGAAGAGAGAAAAAAGTAAAATGGCAATAAGAAAACTTGAAAATTTAATAAAATAAATAGGAGGTAAATATGTTACTGAAGAGTCTTACTAGAAAAATTGAAAAAAAATATCCTCTAAGTTTAGCTGAAGATTGGGATAATGTAGGTCTTATAGTTGGAGACTTTGATATGGATGTAAAAAAGATTCTGGTATCCTTAGAAGCCAATGAAAATGTAATCAATGAAGCTATATCTCAAAATATTGATTTAATTGTTACACATCATCCTTTTATATTTGGAAAAATTAATAAGATTAATAGCGCAGACTTAAAAGGTAGACTTATACAAAAACTCATTAAAAATGATATAGCACTTTATTCTATGCATACCAATTTTGACATAGCATTTGATGGTTTAAATGATTATTTTATGGAAATTATGGAATTTAATAATTCAAAGGTTTTAGATGTAACTGAAAGTGAGACTTTATACAAACTTGCAGTATATGTTCCATGTAATTATTCAGAAGTGTTGAGAAAGGCTCTAAGTAATTCAGGGGCAGGTTATATAGGAAACTATAGTAACTGTACATTTTCAATAGAAGGAGAAGGCCGATTTAAGCCATTAGAAGGCTCTAATCCGTTCCTTGGAAGTATAAATGATATAGAAAGTGTAAATGAGGTTAAAATTGAAACTGTAGTACCACAGAAGCATTTAGGTGGGGTGATAAGTTCTATGCTAGATGCACATCCTTATGAAGAAGTTGCTTATGATTTGTACAAGTTAGAGAATAAAGGAAAAACATTTGGACTAGGTAGAATAAGTAAACTTGATGAAAGTACAACATTAGAAAATCTTTCTAATAAAATAAAAGAAAAATTAAATATGAAGCATATAAGGGTAGTTGGAAATCTTAATACAGAGATAACAAAAATTGCTGTTGTAACAGGAGCTGGTTCTGATTTTGTGAAAAAGGCTAAGAGACAAGGAGCAGATGTTCTAATAACTGGTGATGTAAAATATCATGAGGCACAAGATGCGCTTGACATGGGAATGTGTATAGTTGATTGTGGGCATTTTGATACAGAAGATATATTTAAACATGTTATGAAGAGGTTTTTGGATGAATTTGAAGAGATTGAAGTAATAAAAAGCAATGTATATTTAAATCCATTTAGTATCATTTAATGATGCTTGATAATAAAAATACTATATAAAAAATAAATTTGATTTTGAGTAGGGGGATAAAAATGAAAGTAGCAGTAATTTTTCATAGTGTTTGTGGGAGTACATATTTATTAGCTCGAGAGTATAAAAAGGTACTTGAAGAAATGAACATAGAGGTAGATATATTTAAAGTAAGTGATGAAGTTGCAAAAACACTTCCTCAGTATTATTTGATAAATTCAAAGGAATATAAAGATGAATTTGAAAGTATAAATGTAATTAAATCTGGAAAAGAATTACTAGATTATGATGCAATATTTATGGGTTCACCAACATATTATGGAAATGTATCTGGTCAAATGAAGATGTTTATGGACAGTTTTTCTGATGTATGGGTAGGAGCACCTTTAAGTGGAAAAATATTTGGTTGTTTTGTTACAGCAGGCTCACAACGTGGAGGAGGAGAACTGGCTTTACAATCAATGAATATATTTGCTCAGCATATGGGGATGACGCTTTTATCAGTTCCATGTACAGCAAGAGGAGGTCATCCAGCATATGGAATACTTCATATAGCAGGAGATAATTCTGATATAAGACCAAGTGATGATGTTAAGTTTGGTATAAGAGATTATCTAAATAATCTTAGTATATATAAAAAATAGATATACATTTATTAAATCGAAAGTTGCTTTATAAATAGGAGGATAGCAAAATGCATTTTGAAAGGTTAAGGACATATGAAGATAAATTGTATTTAGATGCAATAAAGTTATACAACATAAGCTTCCCTTTTCATGAACAGAGAAAACCATCTTTACAAGCAGAAATTATGAATTATGAGGAATATCAATTTAACTTGATTTATGATGAAAAAGATATGGTTGGTATCCTTTTATGTTGGGAGACAGAGAGTTTTATCTATGTGGAACATTTCTGTATCAAGCCTCAGATGCGTAATAAAAAGTATGGGAAAAGAGCTTTGGAGCTGTTAAACCAGCGAGGAAAAACTGTTATTTTGGAAATAGACCCTCCTATTAATGAAATTTCCATCAGTCGAAAAGGTTTTTATGAGAGAGGTGGATATAAGGCAAATAATTTTGAACACATTCATCCTCCATACCATGAAAAATTTAAAGGGCATCAGTTAATTGTGATGTCTTATCCAGAAAAGTTGACAGAAGTTGAGTATGGTAATTTTAACCAGTATTTAAGAACGACCATAATGGGAGAATAATTTCCAGTTTGTAGGGCTAATTTATTAGTGGCAAGAAGAGCAGAGTGATACACACTTCTGCTTTTACTTGCAAGAGAGTCTTCAGCTATTTAGCTTGTATCAATACTGTAAATATCACTATATTGCCAGATTTTAGCAATTGATGTCATTCTTTAATTCTAATACATAGATGCTCACTGTTGCTAGCCTTCTATTCTTCAAACAAGCTATGTGGAACTTGTAAAGTTCGGCATAGTAAACTTATAATTAAGAGCTTCTGTTCTTCCTTACTTACTTCAGCAAATGATTTATCATGCAATAACCCGCTGAGACCTTTTAGCAAAAATGGTGTAAGCCATTTAGATTCACTTAAGTCTTTTTTATCTGCTAATTTTAATATTTCAATAATCATTATTCTAAAAGAGGGTTTCATTGACTCTAAGGTTAAATCATGAATAGATGATAAAACAGACCAATGAATAGCTCCATCTGATAACTTTGAAAATTCATCCATTCCACTGTCATAGCATGCTATAAGTTGTTTTAATTTCATTCTTGGGGAAATCGTGTCGGATTTGTGGCTCATTAACTTAGACGTTCGTTCACCTTGCATTTTCATAAAGAGTTTTAAAGCTTCATCAAATAATTCTTGTTTGGAAGAAAAGTAATGATAAAACATTCCAACTTCTCCACCAACCTCATTTAATATCATACGAATAGAGGTGCTTTCATACCCGTTTTTTAGAAACAACTGTAAAGCACATTTAAGTATTTCTTCTCTTTTACCACCTTCTAAAATAGGTTTTCGTGCCATTTATTCAATCCTCCTTTAAACAGAATATTATTCTGCTTAAAGGATATCACAATGTATAAATAGCGTCAACAATGAAAAGAATAATGTTTTTATAATTATTATTTTTAGACAAGTAATATGTTCTATTTTATTCAGCAATATTGTATGTGCATGAGTATATAAAAGAAACATTGAGCAACAAAATATAAAGCTAAGTACAAAAAGGCAAAAAAGAGGGCTAAAGCCCTCAGTTTCCTATATTTTAATCTTTAATCTTTAAATCTCTAAAATCAACATTAGTAAATCCTGTCAGTGAAATATCAATTTGATTTTTTCTTGTACCATTTTTATACTCAAATCCGTTAGGTGTTCTAGAAAAATAATCTGGGTAATTAATTAGACCATATTTAAGAAATTCTTTATCTGTTGCGAATAGAGAAATAGTGCTATTTTTGTATTGATTTTTTGAAGTAAATTCAATACTTGAATCTTTGGCAGTAACATTTATTGTATCATTACAATTTTCGGGTAAATCATAACTAAAGCTACCATCAATCACATTTACATCCATACTGCATTTTATATTTGGCATATGGAGTTGAACATAACTAGAATTGCCCATTTTAGCTGTTTTCCCTGATATAGATACAACCCATTTTCCGTTTTGTTCTGTAATTTTAATATTGTAGTATTGCTTGTTGTAATTTGCTATTATTTTGTTGGATGAGGCTGGTAGTATTTCTACTCCTCCATTGTAGACGTCTAAAGAAACCTTCAGGTTTTGTACATTGTGAGGTAAGCTATCACTGCTTTTTTGTGAGTCTGCACCTGCATTGGGATTAGTAGAGGTATTGAAATTTTCTCTATTGCTGATATAACTATCACCATGTATTTGTGATGATGTATGGATTTCTAAAGCTGTTGCTCCTGTTGATAACATAGTTATTATCAAAAATGTAATAATGAGTAAAAACTTTGGTTTTTTCTTGAATTTCATAATTATTTTCAACCTTTCTTTAAATAATTACTTACTTTTTTTGAGAATTTTAGTGGCAAAAAAATTCTACAATTGACTTTAGTATTTAACATATGTATGACTGTATTATTTTTCAGTTTTTATATAAGTGTAGAAAAAATTTATGTCAGCCTGGATACAAGTAACTTTATTTTATATTTACATAAGTATTGAGGAAGTTCTTTAAAGTGTTTTGGGAATTTTCAATTAATAAATATAATGAGAAATAAATATACCTAAAGTGGCCATACATATAGCCACTTTGTTATATGGTATAGATTATTATAAACGAGAAGCTTTACCAGAAATATGGTCTATTTCTATTTTAACTACAGTTGTCAAATTTATATCTTTTTCTATGTATTTCATACCTTCTTCAATAAAGCCCTTAGAATATTTTTTTATTATTTCTACAAGAGCATTTTTCTTTTCCTCGTTGTCTACTGTTGAAGCTTTTCCAAACACTACAGCACTAGCATATGTAGTACTAAATTTATCTGGAAGAACACTTTCATTAGTCACTACTAAGAAAGAAACCTTGTTATTTGCTGAGATATTATCTAATTTATGTCCATTTCTTGCGCAATGAAAATATATAGAATCATTAAAGTATACATAATTTACAGCAACTCCATAAGGGTAGCCATTTTCACTTATAGTAGAAAAAGTACCAAATTCACCATTTTTTAATACTTCTATAGTATCTTCTTTTGTCATTTCTCTCTTTTTTAATCTCATTTCTCTAAACATAATATCATCCTTCCTAATTTAATATTTAAATAAAAGTTTAAAGCATTTATAAAAATTATTCTACACTTTTTGTAAATTTTAAACAAAATAAAAAATACAGTTGACAATTATAAAAATTTAGAATATTATAATAGCAACAGCAAATTAAAAATCCTATGACAAGGAAGAGTAATTATGTTTAGCTTCAACATAGAGAGCTGAGGATGGTGGAATCTTAGCAAGAAGGAATATAGTGAATGGACCTTAGAGGAATAAATTGAAATCATATTTTATGAGAGTAGACTTTATCGTCAGTCGCACGTTACAGCGAATATGGTATGTAAGTACCTGATAATGAGATGTATAAGAATTAAGTTTTAAGCTTATTTTTTATATAATTTAGGTGGCAACGCGGATAATCTCCGTCCTATTGATTTAGGACGGAGTTTTTTATTTTGCAAAAACTATTAATAAAGAAAATATATAATTTAAAATAAAAGGTGGTGAAAGAGATGTTATGAACTTCTAAAGCTAAAGAGAATGATATGGAAAATTGGCGCGAAAATGAAATAAACATTAAACAAATTAGGGGGAAATATTACAATGAAAACAAATACAAAAAAATTAACTTTAAATGCGATACTTTTAGCTATGGGATTATTAATACATCAACTTACACCTGCTATAGGACTTCCAATGCAACCAGATATATCACTAGCAATGATGTTTATAATAATGATATTAAATAAGGATGATTATAAGATTTGTTTGGTAGCAGGAATTGTAACAGGAATCTTTGCAGCACTAACAACTAAATTTCCAGGTGGTCAGATTCCAAATATACTTGACAAAACTATTACAATAAATATAATGTTCATGATAATGTATATAATTTATAAATTACCATTTATGAAAAGATTAAGTAGTAAAAAACAAGATTTAATAGCAGCAACAATAATATTCCCAGTAGGAACAATTATAAGTGGAACTCTATTTTTACTAATTGCTCAAGCTATAGTAGGTCTTCCTGGAGGTTCATTCACAGCATTATTTATGGTAGCAGTGGCACCAGCAATATTGATAAACTTAATAGCTGGTATGCTATTATTTAAAGTTGTAAGTATGTCTATAAGAAGAGTAAGTTATCAAGGATAAGGTTATATTTTATAAGCATATGATAAAAATAAATAATAAATTAATAAAGAGGTATTAAGTTAAATGTAATCTTAATACCTCTTTTTAAATTAAATTATAACAATATCAAAGACCTATTTTATATGTGGTAAGGAGATAGTAGTGAGTGTATCTTTAGAGTCTCAACCAGACAACAAAACTTATCTAATAAGCAAACAATTAAGGCTTCCTTGTATCTAGGAGGTCTAACAGTAAGTGGCCACATATGTTTTAAAATAATATCTGTTTCTTTTTCATTTATTTGAAAGAATAAATTTGCGTTTTTTAGTGCTTCTTTAGGATGAGTAAAACCATGTAATCCTTTTCTATCACCTTTATAATGCCAGTCATAAAGGAAAAAATCATGCAGTAAAGCCCCTCTAATAACGCTTTGAATCTCAACATTTAAATGCAATTTTTTACATAATAGATAACTATAATATGCTACTGATAAACTGTGTTCAAGACATGAAACATTGCCATGATGAGGAAATGTTCTCATAAGTTGTACTTTTTCAGATGAAAGTATCTCAGAAGCACAATCATTAAAGTATTTAATTTCAGTTTTTGACAACATTATGCAAATCTCCATTCCTAGTAATATATAAATACTATATTTCAATGATAATATGAAATATTTCTTATCTTACAAAATATAATACCCAATAATACAAGTAAGATACCTTTTATGGTATTTAAAGTAAAAGAGATTTTATAACACTAACAAGTGAAAAAATTAAAAAAACAGCTATAAGAATGTATAATATCTTTCCAATAGGATTTCCAAAATTTATAGTCCATCCTATACCAAATCTTTTATCAACCATAAGTGATGGGTCATTTGGATTATTATATATAATACCTGCCATCCAGTATTTTTCATCATTATCTGGAGTATAGGAAGAATTAGATTTTAAATTTGGAGAATTAATATACGTTACTATTAAATAAATTATAACTAAAAGCATCATTATACTTGTAATAGTCAATAAATTTGCATTTGTTTTTACTGATGAAAAAATCATAAAAAATTGTACCATCATCATAGTCATCAATATAAAAAACAAATAACCAATTTTATTTAGGTATTTAATGTTTTTATTTTTACTCTCTTTAATTTTATTTGTATCTATCTTAATTCTTGATTTTATAGCTCCAATAGAAGTTATATATAATAAAGCCATTATACAAAACTCAAGGCCTACTAATTTAAACACTCCAAGATAGGATTTTTCTATAAATCTGTCAGGTTGTCCTGTTATAGTAGAATGAGTAGTAATTAAATCTGGTAGTTGATTATAGTTAAGTAGTATAAAAACACTTATTCCAAAAGTAAGTAATATTAGTACTAAATATAATATCTTAAATTTTTTTATTATTTTATTTTTTTCATTTATAAAATCCATATCTATTACCAATTTTGAATCTGTATTTTTCTTACTTGAATTAGAGCAAATTTTGGATTTAGTCACTTTAACTTTTTTATGAATATAAATATATAATATACCTTCATATAGTATAAATCCTATAATACTAATAGCATAAGAAAATTCTACTTTATTAAACATAAAAATCAGAGCTGAAAGCAAAATAAAAATTAAAATAAATCCTAAAGATAAAAGTTTTTTGAATTTTTTATCAAGGACTATAAACTCAGGATAATTTCTATGTTCTTGATTTATTGAAACACCATAAATCTGATTTTTGCCAACAAGGTATGGCATAAAATAAAAAGCAGCATACATCAAAATTAAGGTTGAAAATATTGTAAAACATTCAATCTTATTCATAGTATTTCACCTCATACTTATCAAATAAATTTTTACTTAACGTCAGAAATTCTTCTTTATTGATACCTGATAAATAGGATTTTGCCACTAAAAGTTCTAAATCAAGTCTATTTTTTTTGCGAGTTGAGTTTTCTGTTTCCATTGGAAGTTGAGCAACAATTGCACCTTTTCTTCTATCAATATTTAAGAATCCTTCTTCCTTTAATTCATTATAAGATTTATTTACAGTATGTAGATTTACACCAATATTTTCAGCCATACTTCTTACAGATGGAAGTGATTCATTTATTTTCAATTCTCCTGAAGCTATAGCTTTAGTTATCTCTTCTTTAATTTGTACATAAATAGACTTATCGCTATTAAAATCTAAATTTAAAATCATAAAAAACCTCCATAATATCGTTATAAGTAAAAATACTTGTTATATATATAGTATAACATAAAAAGCGTTATCAAGTACAAAATATAAATTTATATTCTACAAGATGATTTATATTACTTGTAAAAATTGTAATTTAAAAATAACATAATTTTTATCAAAATAATACAGATACTATCTATAAATAGAAATCAGAAAGGAGAAAAAATATGTTAACATATTTAATTAAAAGACAAATGAATAAAAAAGATGATGGAATGAGTAAGCCAATGATGTTTGCAGGAGCCGTGATTACAGGAGTGGGTGCATATGCAACATATAGGATGATAAAAAACATTAAGTCTAAATCTCAAATGTCTCAAATGATTGATACAGAGTATTATGGAAATAATCAATACAATGACTATAAATATGATGAATTTGGTTATGAATGTGATTGTAGTGATAAAAAACAAGATTACGAATATGAAGAATTAAAAAAAAAAGTAAGAGAGTTTAATTCAAGAAGAATAAATTGTGAAAATTGTCCACATGTTTCTCAAGAAGAAATGATGCATTATGTAAATAGTGTTAAAAATGATAAAAAAGATATTGATTTACATGAAGATGACAAAAAAAATAATATTTATAAAGAAGAAGAATATAAAAAATATGAGGAAGAATAAAGTAAGCTTTAAATAGTGAAACAGATGAGAATGCTAGTTTATATAAAATTAAATATCTAAAATGTGAGTTGTAGCTTAACTTGAGAAAAATCTATATTATTTCTAAAATAGTTAAGTGTCAACTTGCATTTTTATTTTTATGTTTTTTATTAATTGTTTGTGACCATTTTGTAATTCTAAATATATTTTAGTATCTAAAACAATTGTGTATAATAAAAGTGGTATATGTAAATAGTTTTAAATTAAAATGTGAAGAAGGGAACTAGTTATGTTAAAGTTATTGATAGTTGAGGATGACAGCACTATCTCTTTTGGAATAAAGTATGCATTGGAGCAAGAGGGATTTAGTGTAGATATATCAAAGGATTTATCAAGTGGGAGAGAAATGATATCTTCTAATGAATATAGTATGGTACTGATGGACGTAATGTTACCAGATGGAACAGGATATGAATTTTGTGAGTATATAAGAAAGTTTTCTCAGATTCCTATAATATTTTTAACTGCTTGTGATGAAGAAGTAAACATTGTCATGGGTCTTGATATAGGTGGGGATGATTATATAACAAAGCCTTTTAGAATTAGAGAATTAATATCGAGGATAAAAGCTGTTTTAAGAAGAAAAGGTGATGCTATAGAAGAAAATAAGAAGATACTCAAATTTAGAGATTTAAATATATATACATTAGAAGCTAGAGTATATAAAAATGACAAAGAAATATTTCTGACATCTGTTGAATATAAGCTTCTTTTAATTCTTATACAGAATAAAAATACAGTTTTGAGTAGAACTCAAATATTAGAAAAGCTTTGGGATGTAACTTATGATTTTGTTAGCGATAATACTTTAACTGTTTATATAAAAAGACTTAGAGAAAAAATAGGAGATGATCTATGTAAACCAATTTACATAGAAACTGTAAGAGGACTAGGTTATAAATGGATAGGAAGTGAAAATAATGTTTCTATATAATCCTGAAGTAAAGAACTTTTTTAGTAAATATATTATTTTGATGCTGATGGTAATTTTTCTATCAACTGGATTTAGCTTAATCAATATAAATACAACTAAAAATATGATTGTAAAAAATAATCAAGCTATAATAGGCACTTTAGTTAACAAATATCCAAAACTAGAAAGTGATATAGTAGATATAATAACTCAAGGAAAGTCTATGGAAAATGTAGAATTTGGCGAGAAAATATTAAGTAAGTATAACTATGATAAAACTATTAAAGTAAATTCTGAGCCTCTTACTTCTAAATTACTTTCAAATACTATAAAAATAAATATAATCTTAGTTTGTATAATTTTTGTGTTGATATTTATGTTGATGATTAAATACTTTAAAGCTATGTATAATGATTTATCAGATATGACTAAGTATGTTTACTATAGTTCAGAGGGAAAAGAATTTGATATGAAAAATAGAAATCAAGAAGGGCAGATAGGTCTTCTAAAAACAGAGTTATTGAAGATGACAACAATTCTTAATGAAAAAGTTGAACTTTTAAAATCAGAAAAAATATTTTTAAATAATACAATTTCAGATATATCACATCAGTTGAAAACTCCTATGACTTCCTTAATTATACTAAGCGATTTATTATATAATGATGTACCATATGAAGTAAAAATAGACTTTTTAGACAAGATAAAAAATCAACTAAACCGTATGGACTGGTTGATTAAAAGTATGCTTAAATTATCAAAAGTAGAAGCTAAAGTTATAAAGTTTAAGAGAGAAAAAATAAAGTTTAGTGAACTTATACATAAAGCAATGCAACCAATGAAAATACCTATGGAGATTAAAAATCAAAAGTTAAACATAGAAGGAAATGGTGATGTATCTTATGTTGGTGATATTGATTGGTCAGTGGAGGCTTTAGTAAATATAATAAAAAACTGTATAGAGCATACTCCAGAGTTTGGAAATATAAGTATAATTTACAAAGAAAATCCACTATTTTCAGAACTAATAATAGAAGATGATGGCGAAGGAATAGATAAGAAAGATATACCACATATTTTTAAACGTTTCTATAGAGGTAAAAGTAGTGCAAAAGAGGATAGTGTAGGTATAGGACTTGCAATGGCAAAATCCATAATAGAAAGCCAAAATGGGGATATTTATGTAAATAGTGAAAAAGGTAAAGGAACAGAATTTCATATAGCATTTCATAAGATATACGATGAGAATAGTGACTAATCTGTAATATTTAATTCACTTTATAGTAATAGCTTGAGTCTAATATATGAAGTATAGAATATAAATATTGGAGGTAGTTATGGAGATTTTAAGAGTGGAAAATCTAACTAAAAGTTATGGTAAAAATGAAACAAAAGTCGATGCAATAAAAAATGTAAGTTTGTCTATCAAAAAAGGTGAGTTTATAGCAATAACAGGTCCAAGTGGAAGCGGAAAGAGTACGTTATTACACTTATTGGGAGGTGTTGATAGACCGACTAGTGGTAATGTTTATATAAATGATGTAGATATATATAATCTAAAAACTAAGGATTTAGCAATCTTTAGAAGAAGAAATATAGGTCTTATATATCAATTCTATAATTTAATTCCTGTGTTAAATGTCAAAGAAAATATATTACTTCCAGCAGAGCTTGATAATAGAAAGATTGATAAAGAATACTTGAATGATTTAATGAAAACATTGGGTCTAAGCGATAGAGAAAATCATCTTCCTAATCAATTATCAGGAGGTCAACAACAAAGAACATCTATAGGACGTGCCTTAATTAATAGACCATCTATAGTATTAGCAGATGAACCAACAGGTAATTTAGATAGCAAAAACTCAAAAGAAATACTAGAACTATTAAAAGTATCCGTAAAAAAATACAATCAGACATTAATAATGATAACTCATGACAAAAACATAGCACTTCAGGCTGATAGGATTATAGGCATAGAAGACGGAATTATAAAAAGTGATGAGGTGATGTAAATGAATCTATATACATCTCTAACTGTTAGATATCTAAAACAAAATAAAAGACGAACTATTGTAACTATAATTGGAATAATACTTTCAACTGCATTAATTTGTGGTATAGGTAACATATTTGAAAGTTTTATGGATTATCAAATAAGAGAGACCATAAAAAATGATGGAAGTTATCATGCTAAATTCTACAATGTAAACAAAAAAAATATAGACTATGTAACAAAATCAGCTGAGATAAAAAGTTATGCACTTACTAATCAACTTGGATACTCTAGAATAGAAGATACTGTAAATGGTATATTAAGCGTTAAGCAATATGATAAAAATGCTATGGAAGGATATAGAGTTTCTATAAAGGAAGGTCGATTCCCAGCTAAAGATGGAGAAATTATTTTAAGTGAAAACATAGTTAATCTTATGGAGAAAAAGCTAAAAGTAGGAGATAAGATAAGCTTAAAAGTAGGCGACATGTTTGATAGCAATAATAAAAAAATTGATGATATGAGTGTATTTCATGAAGGAGATTATATTGCAAATGAAAAAGAAAAGACATTCAAAATTGTAGGTATAATCAAAAGACCAGGATTTGAACTCATTGACCAAGTTGCTACTGGTTTAACTTACTTTAATCCTATAGATAATAACAAAGATACAGTTAATATATCAATAACAGCAAAAAATCCTAAAGATATATATAAAATAACAAGAAAAATAAGTAATAATGTATATACAAATAAAGATAG
>NZ_JAGWCS010000030.1:0-39354 GCF_020657705.1 Clostridioides sp. ZZV15-6598
CCATTTGTACAAATAATAAAAATTTTAGTTTTCTATTTAATAATCAATATTTAGTTAAATTCTGATTAACTCTAAGTCTAATATAAAATCAAATCTTAATAAATTTAATTTTATATTAAACTTAGAGTATAAAAATGTGTTAGAAAACTAAGAATACTTAATAAAGAACTCTATGTATTTTACAGTTAATTCTGCTTTTAATTCATTTGACTAATTATTGTAAAAACTATTTATTTTATGACAATTAAATTTATCTTAAAAATAACCAAAAAGTTTTAGTTTTATATACTATTAAATGCTTAAATGTTCATATATTTAAATATACAATTACTACAAAAAATATACTACAGTATTTTTTTATAAAAAACATATACTTTAAGTTATTCTTGTTGTTAATCTCAACAAACTATTCATCTTTTTTAATATCTTTTACCCATTTTTCAACAGAATTTAATTCTTCCTCATTTACCCCCTTTTTGAACAATGCTTTCATAAAGCTTTCAATAGAACTTCCATGCATATTATCTAGAAAAGTTTTTGTTTCAAAATGTAAATATTCCTCTTCTCCAATAATAACTGTATAATGTGTATGTCTATCTATTTTTTTCGCATCTAAAAATTTCTTATTTACTAATCTTGATAAAAGTGTTAGTGTTGTAGTTTGCTTCCAATCATATAGTTTTTCCATAGCTTCAATGACATCTTTTGATGTTACTGTAAAATCTGACCCCCAAATAAATTTCATGACCTTTAATTCTGCTGGTGGTATCTTAGTAATAGTCATATGATTTTACACTCCTCTCAAACTTATATATAATTAAATACTATATTAATAAACTTTTCCAGTCAAAGGTTTTATTTAAAATATATAATTCAAATTTATTAATATAAAAAACTTATATTTTCAGTACTAACCAAACATATAAAATCCCAAAGTAAAAAATAAATTTTATTTTTATATATACTAAGTATAACAGATTATTAAATTAAAATTCCAATATTTAAGATAATATACCCATTTTGTAATCAATAAATATCAATCTTTGAAATAACTACAAATTTATTTCAAAAACTATTTTTGAGTTTATCCATATGTTATAATAAATGTATAAAATTTTGATTGGTGGGTTATATATGAATGCATTTATTAGAAAACGAAACAAGAATTATGTAGTTTATCTTGAATTTACAGAAGAAGATACTGGAAAGAGAAAACAAAAGAATATGGGTATTTTTGATAAAAAAAGAGATGCGAGCAAAAGGTTAAATGAAGTAAAGGAAAGTCTATATAAAGACGGCTTTTTAATTCCAAACGAAATCACTGTCTCAGAATTTCTATTAGATTTTTTAAAAAAGTACAGTGAAAATATATCATTAGCTACATACAATAATTATGTTAGTATTTGTAAGAATTATATTAACCCATCTATTGGTAAATATAAAATACAGGATTTACATCCAATTCATATACAAAACTATATTGATAAACTATCTCATAAATTGAATCCTCAATCAATTAAGATTCATATAAATATATTGAAACTTGCAATAAAAAGAGCATATAGACTCAAATTAGTGAAAGAAAATATTATGGATAATATAGAAACTCCAAGATATAAAAAATTTAAAAATGAAATTTATGACAAAGAACAAATGATAAAATTATTGAACTTGTCAAAAAATACATATATGGAATTACCTATTAATTTAGCAGTTGGTTTAGGTCTTAGAATTTCAGAAGTTTTAGGTTTAACTTGGGATAATATTGATTTTGAAGAAAATACAATAACTGTAAATAAGATAACAGCTCGAATTAATGGCTCTGTAATTCTTAAAGAACCCAAAACTGAAAGCTCTATTAGAAAAATATCTGCTCCAAAGGAATTAATCTTTTTACTAAAAGAATATAAAATAAAACAAAATAAAAATTTATTAAAGTCTTCTATTAGAAATAATCGTGACTTGTTATTTTTCAATAAAAAATGTGAACCTATTGCTGAAGACGTTATGAGTAAAAAATTCAAAAGATTTTTAGAAAAGAATGACTTGCCCCACATTAGATTTCATGATTTAAGACATTCACATGTTACTTTACTTATAAATTCTAAGGTACCTATAAAAGTTATCTCAGAAAGAGTTGGTCATTCAAATATAAATACAACCTTAAATGTTTATTCCCATGTTCTAAAAGAAATGGATAAAGAAGCATCTGACAAAATTTCTGAAAACTTATTTAATGCTAACTAATATTACATTTTTTTGATTATATTTACTCTAATCTTTATTATCTATAAAATTAAAACTAAATTAATATTCAAATCTAATTTTATAATAGACGAGTTAAAATATATTTATTACAAAATAGTTTTAGTATTATAAATACAGCTTCTACTTCGCAAATTAGGAGGATTGTTATGAAAAAAATTATATTCAGAAAAGCTACAGCAGATGACATGCTAGATATTAATAAACTGGAATTAGATGTTTTTTCGGTAGAACAAAAGATTCCAAAAGATATAATTCCTATTTCTCAAGATAAGAATCCATCATGGTGGTGCACAACAATTAATGATGTTATTATTGGAGCAGTTGCATCTTGGTATGAAAATAGACAAGTTCACTGGGGTAGATTTGCAATTAGAAAAGATTTTCGTAGTCAACATATTGGAACAGAACTAGCACGTTTTTCCATTGATGATTTATTTTCTCAAGATATTGATGAAATTTTTATGGAAGCACGTGACACAACAGTTAAAATCATTTGTAACTTAGGTGGTATGGTTACTGGTAAAGCTGAAGATTTTTATAATAAACCAGTAACTCCTGTAACTTTACAAAAAATACATTATCATAAAAGAGAATGTCTATAGACTTATGAAGTTATATTATATAATTTTTGCTTATTATGTCTCCAAATATTATTGTAATTTGCCCCAATGTAAACAATCAATTTAGATTTGGAGACATATACTTTTTTATAATCTAAAAAATCCATATATCTTTCTATCCATAGCTCCATTTGCATTATTTCTATAATTATATTTGCCAAAATATCTATATTAAATAAAAAAGATAGCCAAAATTGACTATCTTAATGATTTTATATTATATGTTAAGCTAATCTATATTAGTTAATAAATTAGTTTCTATTTCCTTCATATTATTCATATCATTTTCTTTTAATGGAACTGTTCTATATCCAAATTCCTTATTGTATAGTCCAATTACTTTGTCTAAAGTTTTTTGAATCTTAGCTATATTATCTGATGCTTTATTGTAGTTGCCATCAATCAAATTTTGATTTAATTCACAAACATAATAAATATAGTTTTTCACTTCTTTGTATAATTCAGTACTAGAATTTATTTCTAAGTGTGCACTGTACATCTGATTTAAGAAGTTTTTCTGTCCTAAAGCAAATTCTTTTGCTTTATATGGACCTATTTTTAAAGCTACATTTAAAGTCTTTGCATATTGTCCCAAATAATTTAATTCTGCATCACAGTAAGATTTCGTATATTCATATTCTTGTTTTGTTGGCTTTGTAACATTAATACAAGCATTTATAATTTTATCACTTAAATTACCTATTGCAGTGACTTCTGTTGCATCTTTAAGTATATCTTTATTTGAACTATCATTAACTATGACTATAGGTTTATTTTTAGCTATACTTGTTCCTATAAGAGCATACGCTAAATTTGAAGAATCTGCTATATGGAACTTTTTCACCCCACTATAAAATTGATTTATTATTTTTTTATTTGTATCAAATCTATCACTTCCACCTAATCTAGTAGCATTTGCATTTTTAACTAATGCATCATTCATTGATATAGTACCACCAATAGCATATGATTTTGCTCCACTAGTTGAGAATGGAATGCTCTTACCATCTGTTAATATTATTGCTGCTTTATCTCTAGCTGCTACAGAAGCTATACTTATTGCATCTGCTTCCCCTTTATATGCATTTGTCAGCATAACAGTACTGACTTTTTGTTTAGAATTTATTTCTTTTGCAACATTATAACTAGTTTTTATTCTATCATCCCCATCAATTCTTTTTACTGTAATGCCTTTTGATTTTAATCCATCTTCCACAGATTTGCTTACAGAATTTATCCCACCTATTATGTACACACTTTTTACCTTGTTTAATCTTTTTGAAGTTGCTGACGGAATACTATTTTTTTGAGATAATAATATAGGTGCATTTGAAACTCCAGAAAGTCCACTAGCTGAGAGTCCATCTGCTATAGAAGTGTCTAAATTTACAATTATAGCTGTTTCATAAGTTTGTTTATCTGCAATTAATCCTGCTGTCTCATAGATATTCTCTCCCCTTATTTTATCTATTGATGACAGCGCATTTGACATTGATGAACTAGCTATAATAAGAGAAATAGATAGTCCAAGTGATAATAACTTTTTACTAATTTTCATAATATAATTTCCCCCTAAATATATATTTAAGTAAATTATAGCATATTTTACCAATAATTAAAGAATCTCTATATTATTTATTTAAAAAATATAAGATAACTATTTTAGAACTACTCTTTATTACTCTATTTTATTATTTTCTTTATAACTGTTCTATAATCTTTTATTTTCGATTATTATATTTCTAAAATTACATTTTTCACTAACATAAAAAACCTCCTAATATTTGATTAAAAACTTACACACTTATATAGCGTATTCTCAAACATTAAAAGGTTTTTATTCTAATAATTATATTTAGTAAAAATAATATTTAAACTAAATAATTATTTATTTTTCCCATACATTTTAGCTAATTGTTCTTGTATATCTTTACTTTCTAAATACTCATCAAAATCCATCTTTCTATCCATTATTCCATTTGGAGTTATCTCTATAATTCTATTTGCTATAGTAGATATAAACTCATGGTCATGAGAAGTAAATAAAAGTACTCCTGGAAACTTTTCAAGTCCTTTATTGACAGAAGTTATACTTTCTAAGTCTAAATGGTTAGTAGGGTCATCTAACACAAGTACATTTGCATTTGAAAGCATTAACTTACTAAGCATACATCTAACTTTTTCTCCTCCAGATATAACTTGAGCTTCTTTTAAAGCTTCTTCTCCAGAGAATAACATTCTACCTAAAAATCCTCTTATAAAACTCTCACTTTTTTCTTCAGAAAACTGTCTAAGCCAGTCAACTAGAGAATACTCTACTCCATCAAAAAACTTATTATGGTTTTTTGGAAGATAATCTTGAGAAGTAGTTACTCCCCATTTATATTCTCCACTATCTGGTTCAAGTTCTCCCATAACTATATTTAAAAGTGCAGTAGTAGCTATTTCATCACCCATAAATACTACTTTGTCATCTCTATCCAATCTAAATGAAACATTATCAAGTACTTTAACTCCATCTATAGTTTTAGTTAAATTGTGTACTTCTAAAACTTCATTACCAATTTCCCTAGCAGGTGTAAATCCTACATATGGATATCTTCTTCTTGATGGTTGTATATCTTCAACTTCTAATTTATCTAATTGTTTCTTTCTAGACGTAGCTTGTTTAGCTTTTGAAGCATTAGAACTAAATCTAGCTATGAATTCCTTTAATTGAGCTATCTTTTCCTCAGTCTTTTTGTTTTGGTCTTTAGCAAGTTGTAATGCTAATTGACTTGATTCATACCAGAAGTCGTAGTTTCCAACATACATCTGTATTTTACCAAAGTCAACATCAACTATATTAGTACATATTTGATTTAAGAAATGTCTATCATGTGATACTATTATAACTATAGACTCTTCTAAATCCATTATAAAATTATTTAACCAATTTATTGATTTGAAATCCAAGTGGTTCGTAGGCTCATCCATTAATAGTATTTCAGGCTTACCAAAAAGTGATTGTGCTAACAACACTTTAACCTTTTCTCCACCAACTAATTCTTTCATTTGTTTGTAATGCATATCCTTAGTTATACCAAGACCCATAAGTATTTTTTCAGCATTGGTTTCTGCATCCCATCCATCAAGTTCTGCAAACTCGCCTTCAAGCTCAGCAGCTTTTATTCCATCTTCTTCGCTGAAATCTTCTTTCATATATAAAGCATCTTTTTCATGCATTATACTCCAAAGTCTTTCATGACCTCTTATAACAACATTTAAAACCGTTTCTTCCTCATATTCGAAGTGGTCCTGTTTTAAAACTGACATTCTTTCTTTATCAGTTATAGATACATTTCCTGTATTTGGTTCTATTTCTCCTGATAATATTTTTAAAAAAGTAGATTTTCCCGCACCATTAGCTCCTATTATTCCGTAGCAATTTCCTTTAGTGAATTTTAAGTTAACATCTTTAAATAGTTCCTTATCACCAAATCTAAGTCCAACACCTGTAACTTGTAACATTAATGTATTTTCCTTTCTTTATTGTTCATAATTTATTTTATCATAAAATTTTGATAACACTTTTATTATCACGTAAACAGCATATTTTTTATACCAAATTCGTGAAATATTTATTAAATTTGTACTAAAGATTGTAAGTTTCATAAAAATTAACAATCTATTACATTATACTTATAAAAAAATCAAATTGCAACTTTATTAATTCTTTTACACACTCTAAATACTTTATTTGAATCTTTAAACTGTTTTAGCTATCAGTTAAAACATAGTTTCTGTATCATTAATCATAGTTTATAATCATTAATACTTAAAAAGAGTACCTAAGTTTGTAAGTACTCTATTTTTATGATTTTATATTTTAGCAAAATTACATGCAGGGTAAGTACATACATCACAGTTCATACAAAGACCACCATGACCATATTTAGCTATATCATATTTGTCAAGTTTTTCATCAATCAAAACTCTAGATAGAACTATATCAAACACTGTAGTTTTATGATACATTGCACATCCTGGTATACCCATAATCGGAACTTCTCCATAGTAAGCAAGTAAAAACATTGCTCCTGGTAATATTGGTGAACCATATGTAACTAAGTCAGCTCCAGTCTCTTTTATGGCTGTTGGTGTGACATCATCTGGGTCTACACTCATTCCACCAGTACAACAGATAAGTTCTGCTCCTTGACTTATAAATTCTTTTATTGCATTTTTTATGATGTCCTTATCATCTGGACATATAGTTTGACCTATAACTTCACAACCAAACCCCTTTACTTTTTCTTCTATTACTGGTCCAAATTTATCAACAATTCTACTATAAAACACTTCATTTCCAGTAGTAACGATTCCTACTTTTTTAGGTTTAAAAGGTATCACATTGACTATTTTTCTGTTATCAACTACTTTTTTTGCCTCTTCTAGTTTTTTCTCATCTATAACTAAAGGTATTACTCTTGTTCCAGCTACTTTTAGCCCTTTATTTACTACAAAATTATTATGAAGAGTTGCCATCATTATTTCACCAACACAATTTAAATCAAAAAGTGCATCGACATCTATTTTTAAAAGCCCATCACATGCTGCTATGAAATCTATCTTTCCTTCTTTTATTTCACTGAAATCTAAATTTTCTCCAGCAGTTAATTCTTTTAAAAACAAAGCTCCTTCATTTTCATGAATCATGCCCTCTGACTTTTCCCATACATATAAGTTATCTTTACCAAGAGATAATAAAACTGGAATGTCTTCTTCTTTTACTACATGTCCTTTTTTAAATTTTCTTCCTTTAAATTCTCCTGGTATTATTTGAGTAATGTCATGACATAAAACTTGTCCAACAGCATCTATAGTTTTTATTAATTTCATAATTTGCCCCCTATTCTTTCATAATCCACTTTTGTATCAATATCTAATAACATTTTTTCGGGAACTTCTACATATTTTATTTTTGATGAATTTTTTAAAATAGTTTTCCCTTTTTCATCTTCTTTAAGTTCCAACAATTCCTTTTTTTTGCTAGATGGAAATACAACTGGATTTCCACATACATCTTTACATCTTGGAATTACTATAAAATCTCTATCTAATTTAAAAGTATTTATAATTTTATCTATATATAAATCATCAATAAATGGTTGGTCTCCCACAAAAAACATATATCCATCACATTTTGAGCTATTTAAAATTCCCAATTTTATGGATTCACTCTGACCTATATTTGCATCTTTATTATCTACATATTTAAAACAATATTTATTACATAGTGCCAAAACTTCTTTATATTGACTCACTACTACAACTTGATGAAAATTAATTTTACTAACTGCCTTAAATACATGTTCTATTATAGAACATCCATTATATTCCAATAAAAGTTTATTTTCTCCCATTCTTCTGGCAAATCCTGATGCCATTATTACTGCATTTATCATATATATCATCCTTAACATTTATAATGTATTGATATTGTTATGATTTTATAGTATCTTTATTGATATTATCTATATATATAATATCACATAAACTATTTTAATACTTCAATATCTTATACAAAAATTTTGTTTTATACTTCCATAAAATATGTCTATTTCACTTTCATAATCTTTAATAATTTTAATTAAATTTATAGCTAAACTTTCATATATTTCATTTTCGACTTTATTAATAAATAATATTTTTTTCCCATGATAATTTTTAAACAATCCTTTTGGATTTAATACTACATTTTTTAAATTATCAAGGTTTACTGTAGAATTATTGTTTATATTACACATATTTAAATTAGTTATTTTTTTAAATTCATCTAACCTATGTATATTTTCTTCGTTAATATCCATTCCAAACGAAGTTATATCTAATATACCTATAGTTTTTGTAGTTTTACAATATACTACTGGCTCTCCATCATTCCAACCTTTAAGTTTTTTTCTCTTTGAGCCATCACCTTCTATCAATACTAAATCAAATTTGTCTATCATTTTGTCTAAGTCAGATAACTTGATTCCTACTATTTTATTTTCATTATTTATATAGCTTCCACATACTGTTACTCCATGACAAATAGATGGAATAGAAGTTCCATCTATTGTCACAAATATATTGTCATAATCTTTTTCATCAGGTAAATATATTTTAGTAGTTGTTGTAAGTAAAACTTTTAGCTTATCTCTATAAAATTCTGCAAAGTATTTTATAAATGAAGTTTTTCCTCCCGCTCCAACTACAGTTATTATTTCATTTGATCCTATCATATCTGATAATTTCACACTTTCACCTCTCATAACTATTTCTTTTAAATATCCTAGATTTGATTTATTTGAAATTTATAATTGAACTTTTTTAGTAAAAGTGATTTTTGAAATTCTATAAACTAAAAAGTAAATAGATTCTGTTGTAAACAACAAGGCGGATCCAATTCGCCGCTAAGCTGTAAGCTTATATGCTATCAGTTTATCTTTTAATTATTATTAAGATATTCTTATTCTTTGTGGTTGCTTTAGCATCTGAGGATTATTCTGCAAATAAGATAAATCAACTATTTGTGATTTTTTTAATATATTAAGACTTGCATTTACATCTGCGTTTATAATCATACCCATACTAGATTTATATTGGCCACGTGTTATTCTTTCTCCCTTAAACTTATGTTTTTGTACATCATCCAAATTAATATCAGGAAGGTAATCATTAGCAAAAAAATCTGATTTACTAGTATAACTTTCTTCTTGTCTAATGAAATTAATATTTTTTATTTTACATAGATACTCTAGTTTTCCTTTTATCTCTCCAAAAGGAATTCTTATAAAGTTTCTATATATTTTCTTTTCCATATTATCACTTTTTTCTAACTTAGCATTATATCCTACAATTAAATTGCCAATATTATTTTTTACACAGTAGTCAATTATATAAAAGCAAGTTTTATTTACATAGTCTTTAACCTGATTATTTCTTTTATTCCATACTTTAAATTGTTTTCTTGTAATTAAACTTATATTCTTTTTTAATTTTAAAGCCTCAATTTTATCATTTTGCTTATTTGCCCATTGATTCACAGACTTAAGCCTTCTCCCATCTATAATAAAACTATCTCCTAAATTAGTAGTACAAGTACATAAGTTTTCTAAACCTAAATCTATTGCTAGTGCATTTTTTTTATTTGAAACTTCCTCTGATTTCGGTATTTCATAACAATACTGAATTTCAAAGAACCTAGCCTTGTGTTTAGGTATTATTCTTATTTCCTTAACTTTTTTGTCTAATATATTATTTGGAACTTTTATACTCACCTTTCCATACATTTTTTTAAATGCTGGAGACATAGGCACATTTAAAATTCCATCATCTTTAATTCTTATTTGACCTATTATTATACTAAAAAAGCCTTCTTTGTCTAAATACTTAGGTGATTTTATTCCTCTAAAATCATACTTGCCTTCTTTAGCTAATTTAATTAAACCAAAAAATGACCTAAATGAACTATCAACTTCTTTTAGTATTTGTTGTGCTACATTACTATTGAGTAGTTTATAGTTTTCATTTTCTTTACATACATGATAATTAGCTTCATAATTAAGGTGCTCTCCTTGATTAAAGTAATGTTGTCTGACATTGTATGTACCAACATTATACAGGTTTTTTGCTAAAAAACACATCTCCCGCAAAGCCTGATATTCTTTTTTAGTTAAATTTTTCAATTGTTGTCTCTGAGTCCCATAATGTATGTTTTTTGTTCTATTTGGCATAAACTCACCTCCTTTAACTCTTACTCTATTAGACATTATATATGGTATTTTTATAAAGCACCACATATAATGTCTATTCAATTACTTTATTTTACAAAATAACTTAAATTTATACTTTTATAGTATATCATTTATTAAATTTATTTGTTATTGTTTTTCATCCCCATGTACACTTTTTCAAAAGTCATAGGAAGCTCTCTTATACGAACTCCAGTAGCATTAAAGATTGCATTTGCAATTGCTGGTGCTGGAGTATGTATAACTATTTCTCCTAAAGATTTAGCTCCATAAGGTCCTCCTGGGTCAAAATTATCAGCAAAATCTACTAATATATTTCCTACTTCTTTTTTTGTAGGAACCTTATACTGCAAGAAACTGTCTGTCAATAGTTTCCCATTAGCACCAAATTTAGGGTCTTCATACATTGCAAACCCTATTCCCATCATTACTCCACCTTCTACTTGTATTCTTGCTAATGTTGGATTTATAACCGTACCACAGTCAGGAACACATGCAAAATTTATTACCTTATATTCCCCTGTATTTTTATCTAATTCTATTTCAGCAAATCCCGCTATAAATGGTTTTATTCTTTTTAACATACCAAATGATTCTGTTGCTTCTAAAACAACTGGCACATCGTCACTTGAAAACCCTATTCCTCCAACTGACTCTCTTCCTAATTCCTCTAATAACACAAATTTACTCTCATCATTCTTAACAAAAATTCTATCTTCACTTAACTTTAAATCTTCTTTTTTAGACTCTAGTTTGGATTCTGCTACTGAAAGTAATATTTCTTTTAATTTGTTTGCTGTTTTTATTGTTGCATTTCCTGTAACTGTTGTAGTACAAGAAGCAAATGCACCTGTGTCATATGGACATAGGTCCGAATCACCTGTATAAACAGATATTCTATCTACAGTCGTATTTAAAGTTTCTGCAGCAATTTGTGCTTGAATTGTATCAGCACCTTGACCTAAATCAGCAAGACCAGATAATAACTTATATGTTCCATCTTCGTCCATTCGTATAGTCACTGTTGCCATATCCACACGAGGTATACCAGAACCATGGTTTGCCACTGCCATACCTACTGCTCTTACCTTGTTATTGCCTATATCTTTACATGGATATTTATCATCCCAATTAATTAATTTTTTCCCTTTTTCTATACACTGTTTTAATTCACAACTTAGTATTTCTTCTTCTGCTGCTTTTCCATTAGTATATCTATCTATTATGTTTTTAACCCTAAATTCAAGAGGGTCTATACCAACCTTATTAGCTAATTCATCAATAGCACTATCTATTGCAAATATGCCTTGTGTGGCTCCATAACCTCTAAGTGCACCTGCTGGTAATCTATTAGTATATACTGTTCTAGCATCAAATCTAACAGCATCAATATCATTATATATTGGTAATGTATTATGACCTGATTCTGAAGAAACAGAAACTCCATTGCCACCATAAGCACCTGTATTATTTAGTGATTTTAATTCTATTGCCTTTAAATTTCCTTCTTTGTCTGCACCTACTCTAACATCAAAAAACATTTCATGCCTACTATTAGAACCTACAAAAGTTTCACTTCTTGTAAAAACAAATTTTGCTGGTCTTCCAGTTTTCATAGTCACAAATGCAGTAAATATATCTGTTGCTGCTATATTCTTTCCTCCAAATCCACCACCTATTCTAGGCTTTATCACCCTTATTTTAGAAGAAGGAATCCCCAATACTTTTCTAAGTATTCTCTTTACATTGTGTGGTGATTGTAATGATGACACAACAACAATTCTGTCATTTATATCTTTATATGCATATGACCTATGAGTTTCCATCATACAATGTGATTGACTTTGAGTCTTATATGATGCTTCTACCACAAATTCACTTTCTTTAAGCTTAGCCTCAACATCACCAAACTCGAAAAACTCTTTTGATACTATATTATTTTTCGCATCTAATCCAAAAGGATATGGTTCTACTATATCTTGTTCTGGATGTATAATAACTTCATTTCCTTCTGCTTCTCTTGCATTAAATACAGGCTTTAAAATTTCATACTCTACTTTTATCATTTTCATAGCTTTAATGGCTGTTTTTTCATCTTCTGCTGCTACTAATGCTACCTCATCTCCAACAAATCTAACTGTATCTTCAAGTAAGACTCTATCATAAGGAGATGCTTCTGGTTCTGTTTGACCTGGAACACAATATCTAACTTGTGGTACATCTTTATAAGTATAAATTCCTACAACTCCTGGAATTTTTTCAGCTTTTGACGTGTCTATATTCTTTATTTTTGCATGTGCATATGGACTTCTAAGAAGTTTAACTGTCAAAACATCTTTATGTATAATAAGGTCTTCAGTATATAGTGGCTTTCCTGTCACAATTGCTGTACTATCAATCTTTCTTATCCCCTTATTAATCATTATCTATTACCTCCCTCAATAGCACTATACATCCTCTTAACCAGTGCACTTGCCATATCCATTCTATACTCTTTGCTTGCTCTCATATTACTTCCATAAATTAATTCTTTACCTACAATAATAGATGCTTTATCTATATCCTTTTCTTTACTTAATATCTTACTTGCTTCAGGTGCTAATTTAGCCTTTTGAGGTCTTGCTCCAATTGCTATTTTATAAGTATCATTTTCTTTTAACATAGCTGAATTTAATATAGCAAAATCTCCTGTACATTTTCTTATTGAATCAAATACAGCTACTGCATCTTTCTTAGGAAGTATTACTTCAATTAATATATCTTTATTTAATTCACTATCTAAAAACTCATTTAGCTCTAATATTCCACTATTGTATAACCTTACCTTCCCGCCAACAACTAAAAGTGCTGGAATCAAATCAGAAAAACCATATTTCGAAAATACACTAGCTCCAATTCTTGCTCCCTGTCTAAATTGAACACCAACTATATTAGAAACAGCACTTGAAATTATTCCACTACAATAATTTTTAATAGTTTTGTTTATTTCTAAACTTCTCAAAGATGTATCTGCTCCTATTAGTATATTTTTTTCATCCTCTTTTATATAATCTAGATTTATATCCTTTAAATCTATGGCTGTTCCTATATTTTTATTGCTTAATTTTATAAATCCACAACCACCTAAAATAACATTATTTTTTTTAGAAATTAAAATTTTATATGCTTCTTCCAAACTTTGTGGAACAGAATATTCTTTTATAGTAACCATCTTATCCCCCTTATATTATATTTATTAAAGCTTGAAACCTATTAAGTACATTGCTTTAATTTTTATAAATATATAGTAAACTTAATTTAATTCTATCAGTTTTTTACTCTATATATTTTCCTTTTTATTTTTATTGTCCTTACCTTTTGAAAATTTTATCATATATAAACCTTGAACTATTATAGCAACCATTGCTCCTGAAACTACACTCGAATCTGCAAGTAATGTTTCTATAAATTTTGGAAATTTTTCAAGAACTTGCGGAACTACCATAAATCCTATACCAGCTGCCATAGAAAGACCTAATATCATGCTATTTTCTTGATTAAAACCATCCATACTAACAAGTCTTAATCCAGATGTTGTAAGAGTTGAAAATATTACGAGTGTTGCTCCTCCAACCACACAAGGAGGTATTGTTCTGATTAAATTAGCTAATAAAGGTGATACTCCCGCCAGAAATAATCCAATTCCTCCAATAGCTAATACAAATTTACTTATAATTTTTGTATTAGAAACGATTGCAGAGTTTTGACCAAACATCCCCATTGGAGTAGCAGAAAATAATGCTCCTATTGTAGATAATACTCCATTTCCTAAAACAGCAGAAGAAAGTTCTTCATCTGTCACTTGTCTATTAAGTCCTCCTACTGCAGAAAGTGTACATGCTCCCATAATATCAGCTATTTCAACCAAATATATTATTGAAAACATTACTACAACCTCAATTTTTATATCTAATCCAAAAGCAAGTGGTTTTGGAAGTGCAATCAAAGTAAACTCTTGAATTGAAGAAAAATTTACTATTCCCAATATTAGAGATAAAATATATCCAAAAATTATGCTAACTAATATTGACACATCTTTAAATAATCCTTTTCCATATTTATTTAATCCTAATATCATAAGTGATACAGCTATTCCAACTACAAAATTAATTGGTTGTCCAAACGTCTCATTCCCCATACCTCCAGCTAGGTTTTTTATGGCTATTGGAAAAAGTCCAAGACCCATACATGCAACTATTGTGCCAGATACAACTGGAGTAAATATAAATCTTATTTTTTTAAGACCAAAACTAATTATGATTATTACTATTCCAGCAATTATTTGAGAACCAAATAACACAGGCAATCCATACTTACCTGCAACAGAAACTCCAGCTCCTATGAACATTGCTGTAGCTCCCATTATAACTGGTATTCCCCCTCCCAATTTAAACCCTTTAAATAATGGTATTGGATATAATTGTAACAAAGTTGATAATCCTGCAAAAATTAATGCAGCTTGAATCAATAATGTAGACATTTTATGATCAAGCCCAGCTACATTTGCAACTAATATTGCTGGTAAGCAACTGCCTATTACCATTGCCATTAAGTGTTGTAACCCTAAAGGTATCGCTTCCTTTAGTGGTGGTATTCCGTCTAATTCAAATTTTGATGTACTTTTTGCTTTCATAATAAAAACTCCCGTTACATAAAACTTATTGAATTATATAAATACTTAAAAATTTAATATATTAAATTAAATGACTTTTATAAATCTTACTATACTCAGTAATACATTTAAGTTTTCATACTTAAAAATCTTGTACAACAAATTTAATTATTAACAATCAAATTTATTCTATTATTTTGTATATGTTCTATAGTGCTTTACAAATACAAGAGTATTATAGCTATGGACTTGAAAAATTTTCACAATAATTCTAATCCAATCTTAATCTTTCAATCTTAATCATTATAGGTTATAAGTTTTCATAAGTATTTATATTTTATAAGTTTTAAACATTTACCTATAAACGCTACTTTATAGATGCCACTTTAATTTTAAGTGGCCTCATATTTTCATATGAGCGTAGACTATTTCTTCATCTTCAGCATTATCTGTTAAGAGCAACCCGTTTCCACCATCAATCGCTTATAGTGTACTCTCTTTCGAGATAGTCGTTTGACCTTCCTATTTCTAGGCTTGGCGACCAAATGTCCATTGTAAAGTACTTAGGCTCTCACCATATACCATCCTTGCTATTGTTTCTGGTTTTCACCACATTCATAAAAGTTTCTTTCTATCTTTTATTGTAGTTGCAAGGCTTTAGGATTTACTGGTTTTAAAGTTGTGTCCTACATAAATTTCTTTATGTACGGGGCTAAAAGTACAACTTATTTAATATACTTTTTTATTACCCCCTGTAAATAATATTATTTACTCTTTCACTGTTTTTCTTATTAAATTAATTACATAATAATTAATTTGAGCATAAAATAATTTTCAAATTGAAAATCAAAATATTTATGAATATTTTATAATATAATTATCATAAGACAGAAAAACTTAATAAGCTATGTATCTCAGTTGTACCCATGTACTCTCCTTTACAATATTTGTATCTGCAACATAAAACATACAAGTTTCTATCTAGCTTATAGATATAAACCCATATCTATAAGTAAAAATAGTAACACTATTGTATAATACAATCTTTATGTACATTACTATTTATTATTTCTATACAGCAATTTTAATGCCAATATTTGCATACATTTACATAGAATAAATTTTTTATGCTTTCATTGATAAAAATTTACTTATTCCAACTGTTTTGTAATTTTTTATTAAGCCAATTTTAAATTTTATTTTTGTGATATTTTTATAATTGCATAAAAAAAAAGACCAAAAGTATTTTTCAAATGATCTTTTCTCAATTTTTTATTTTAATTTCTAAAATTTATAATAAATAGCAAGGCTATTATAAGTATCTATTTGTATATAAAAGTTTATACTTTTACGGATGATAAGTTAATGTAATTAAAAGATTATCTAGCTGATTTTAATTTTACAATATCGCTCCAATTTTTACTGGTAGCTAATTCCACTAAATTTAAATCTCTTCTTATTTCGGAAACATCTTCTTTTATAGTATTTGTATCGCCTTTTATACGTGCTATACTATGTTCCATATTATCATGAGTAGCTTTATTTATTTCAGAGTTATGTAATAAACTTCCTAAAATACTATTTTGCTCAATTTGTTGTTCTTTAATTGATTTTCCTTCAGATTCTAAGTCATCTACTTTAACATCTATTTCATATAGTTTTTCATTAACTATAATACTTTCTGCTTTAATTTCACTTATATCTTTACTTGCATTACTCATTTGATTTTGCATAGAGTTCATTTCTAATTTAACTTCATGTAAATTATCTTTCATTATATCTATTTCTTGTTTTACTTCGCTCATTTCTTTCTTCATCATACTTACTTCTTGTTTTACTTCGCTCATTTCTTTCTTCATTATGCTTACTTCTTGTTTCACTTCATTCATTTCTTTCTTCATCACACTTACTTCTTGTTTCACTTCATTCATTTCTTTCTTCATTACACTTACTTCTTGTTTCACTTCATTCATTTCTTTCTTCATTACACTTACTTCTTGCTTCACTTCATTCATTTCTTTCTTCATTACACTTACTTCTTGTTTTACTTCACTCATATCTTTTTTCATTATACTTACTTCTTGTTTTACTTCACTCATATCTTTTTTCACTATACTTAATTCCTGTTTTACTTCGCTTATGTCTTCCTTCATTACACTTACTTCTTGTTTTACTTCTGACATGTCATTTTTCATGCTAACCACATCTTTATTTATAATATGTAATAATTCTAAAATTTTATCTTCCACTTACATCACCATCCCTATTAATTATTATAACATCTTATACAAATGCTATACAATGTTAACATATATATTGAAAATAGTTATTAGAAATTTAATTAATAAAATAATTACTTCCAATCACTGAAAAAAATAATTAATATAGATGTAAATGCAAAATAACAACCATAAACAAAAGGATACCATTTCAATAATGGTATCCTTTATCTGTATCTAAATTTTTATCTTTTAAAATTATATTTTTTATAAAATGTCTTATGCATTTAATTCTGAACAGGAAATTTTTCTTCCAAGTGCCTTTGGTTTACATACTGATATGCAAAGACCACAATATCTACATTCATCTTCATTTAATTCCATCTTGTCATTTAACTTTCTAGCTTGATATGCACAGACTCTCTCACACATCTTACATTTAGTACATTTTTCTTCATCATAAGTAAATTCAAAACTAAGTCTTTCATTTACCTCTCCCATATGCTTATGTACTATCCCACAAGCATTTTCTATAGTTTTATATCCTAGTCTATCAAGATTAGAATTTAGGTCATTGTGGATTTTAGCTATTACTTGAGCACCTTTTAATATTACTACTGAGCATATACCAACAAAGTCAGCACCTGCCATAATCATTTCTAAGGCATCATCTCCACTAACACATCCACCTAGCCCTATTATAGGTATCTTTACTTCTTTTTTTATTTCATATATTCTTTGTAAAGTTATTGGTTTAATAGTTTCTCCACTTAAATATCCAATTCCATTTCCGCCTAATAAAGGTTGACCAGTTTCTATATCTATTCTAAGTGCTGGTCCTACAGAATCACAAGCAGTTATTGCATCTGCTCCAGCTTCTTCTAATTTTTTAGCAAAAGCTCCTATTTCGTCTATCATAGGAGGAAGTTTAACTATTACTGGTATATTCACTCTTTCTTTCGCATCTTTAAGCATTGGTATTAAATCTCTATAGTCATAAGATACAAGCTCGATAAAGTCAGCTCCTGCATTTGCAACTTTTTCTACTAGTTCACTACTTTCTTCTATTGTATGACCTACTGAAGCTATACATACAGTTCCATCTTTTTTCATTTGTGGTATTTCAAAATCTATCCATTGCTCTGGTTCAAAATCTGTCCATTTCTCATTATTTAAAAGAGCATTTGCTGTATTTCTCACCATATGAGGTGCTGGATTTATAGCTCTTTCTTTTCTTATAGTCTTAGTAACAACTGCCCCTGCTCCTGCATCACTTAATATCTTACATCCAGCTGCACTATATGTCAACGGACCTGAACCTATTATAAAAGGTGATTTTAATTCTTTCCCTAAAAAATTATACATTATTTACTTCCCCTTTTCATATTTATTTACATTTATTAAAACTTCCAGAATTCACAGGCAACATCTTTCATTTCTTTAACAATAGCTTTTTTATCTAAATCAACTAATTGTTTTTCTTTTAAAATATGTCTACCATCTATGTATACATTAGATATAAATTCTTTTTTACCTTGCACTACTATCTGGTCAAATATATTATCAAGTGTTACAGGAGTTTTAAATTCATCTTCCATAACTACTATATCTGCTTTATTACCAACTGTTATTTTTCCTGATTTTTGAAGCCCTAATGCATAAGCACCATGTTCTGTTGCCATCTTAAATACTAAACTTGCAGGCATTACAGATGCATCTTCTTCAACTGATTTATGCATTAAAAACGCACCTCTCATAACTTCAAAAAAATCATTTATATATCCATCTGTTCCTAATGCTACTTTGATGCCTTTTTTAATCATTTTTGGAACTGGAGAAAAACCTCCACCTACTTCACAGTTGCTAAGAGGCATGTGAACTACCTTTACACGCTTCTCCTTTAATATATCTATCTCTTCATCATCTACTTTTACACACTGAGATGCTAATACAGTCTCATCTAATATATTTAAATCATTGTAGTAATTAACTGCTTTTTTATTAAAGTGTTTTTTAGAGTAGTTTGGCTCATATATACTCTCACATAAATGAAATTGCATTGGTGCATTTAATTTTCTTGCATCTTCTTTAGCTTTTTTGATAAATTTATCTGAACATGTGAAACTAGTATGTGTACACATTATTCCATTTATTAATTTACTGTTTTCTCTACTCCATTTTATTAAATTAGAATTTTCATCTAAACATTTTAATCCATTTTCATAACTTATTCTTTCACAACTTTCTAGAGATAAAACTGCTTTCATTCCTATTTCTTCTAGTATCTTACCTTGTTCAATTAAAGTTCCTTTTTCTGTGTTTGGAGCTTCTAATGTGTCACAAAATGCTACTACACCAGATTCTATAAGTTCTATTGCAGATGCTTTAGTTGTGGCTTTTACTTCCTTTAGTCCTATTCTATTTTCTATAAACGGCCACCAGTAGTCATTTAAAAAACCTTCAAAATCAGTAAAATGTACATTTGCTGGTATTCCTCTAGAAAGAACTCCGTATTGATGCATATGTCCATTAATAAATCCAGGCATTACTATAGCATCTGATTTATCTATTATCTCTGTAATATCTTTATATTTTAATTCAACTTCTTCATTTGGCAATATATCCTTTATAATGTCGTTTTCTATTACAACGGCATAATTTGTATATATTTCATCAGCAGAAGATATTAAGTATTTACTTTTTATAGCAACCATTTATTTACCTCCCTGATTTAGTTTTTTCATAGCCATATAAACCTTTTCAGAAGTTATAGGAAGTTCTCTTATATTCACACCTACTGCATTAAAAATTGCATTTGCTATAGCTGGTGCTGGTGTATGAATAACTATCTCTCCTAAAGATTTTGCTCCATATGGTCCTGTTGGTTCATAATTATCCACAAAATCTACTAATATATTTCCTATATCCTTTTTTGTTGGAACTTTATATTGTAACAAATTAGAAGTCTGAAGTTTCCCATCAGAACCATGTCTAGGGTCTTCATACATTGCAAGCCCTATACCTTGAGTTACTCCTCCTTCAACTTGTATTCTAGCAAGTGCAGGATTCATAACCGTACCACAATCAGTTGAACAAGCATAGTTTATCACCTTAAACTCACCTGTTGTTTTATCTAGTTCAATCTCTGCAAAACCTGCTAAGAATGGTTTTGCACTCTCTTTTATCCCATAAGATTCAGATGAGTATAAAACATCTTGATTTCCACCACCAACAGATTCTCTTCCTAATTCACTTAATAAAACAAATTTTTCTACGTCCTCACTATGACAAACTCTATCTTCATACAATATTAAATCCTCTATTGGTAAGTCCAATTTCTTCTGAGCCACTTTTAATATCTTTTGTTTCAAACTTTCAGCAGATTTTATTGTAGCATTTCCAGTTACATAAGTAGTACAAGAAGCAAATGCTCCAGTATCATATGGACACATATCTGTATCTCCTGTATAAACAGAAATTCTATCAATAGATGTATTTAGTGTCTTGGCAGCAATTTGTGCAAGTATTGTATCAGAACCAGTTCCTAAATCTGAAGACCCAGAAAATAACTTGTAAGTTCCATCCTCATCCATTCTCATATTGACTATTGCCATGTCTATATTAGCTATACCAGAACCATGAGTTCCAACTGACATTCCAACAGCCCTTACTTTATTATTTCCAATATCTATAACAGGGTATTTTTCATCCCATCCAATTAGCTTTTTACCTCTAATTATACATTCATCAAGTGCACAACTTCTGATTGGAAAGTGCATTATTCCGCCTTCAGTTTGCTTTTTTATAATATTTTTTAATTTTATTTCTGTTGGGTCCATATTAAGTTTATGTGCTAATTCGTCTATTGCACAATCAAGTGCAAATGTACCTTGAGTTGCTCCGTATCCTCTCAATGCTCCCCCTGGAACTAAGTTAGTATATACGGTTCTTCCATCAAACTTTATTGCAGGTACATTATTATATGTTGGAAGCACATTATGACCTGACTCAGAACAAACTGAAGGTCCATTGTCACCATAAGCACCTGTATTGTTTAATGCTTTCATATCTATAGCTTTTATATTTCCTTCTTTATCTGCTCCAACTTTTATGTCAAAAAACATCTGATGTCTAGTATTTGTCATTGCAAAAGTTTCTTCTCTAGTATATATAAGTTTTGCTGGTCTTTTCGTCATCCAAGTTACAAATGATGCATATATCTCTGTTACAGCTATATTTTTTCCACCAAAACCTCCACCTATCCTCGGTTTTATTACTCTCACCTTTGAAAGTGGTATTCCTAATGCTCTAGAAACCTGTCTTCTCATATGATAAGCTGATTGATTTGCAGAAGTTACTACTAATCTACCATTAGTGTCTATATACGTGTAAGCTCTATGAGTTTCCATCATACAATGTGCTTGTGATTGAGTCATATAAGATTCTTCTACTATTACATCACACTCTTTAAACTCTTTTTCCACATCACCTTTACCCATTTTTTCTCTTGATACTATATTTTTTGTAGCATCTAATCCAAAATCAAATGGACAAAATAAATCATCTTCTTCATGTATTAAAATTTTATTACCTTCTGCTTCTCTTGCATCTAATATTGGTGTCATTACTTCATATTCAACTTTTATGAGTTTCATTGCTTTAATAGCTGCTCTTTCATCTTCAGCCGCTATTATAGCAACCTCATCTCCTACATATCTCACTATATCTTCAAGTATTAATTGGTCATGAGGTGATGCTTCTGGATATGATTCTCCAACCATTGAATATCTATAATTTGGTACATCTTTGTAAGTAAATATATCTACTACACCTTTTACTTTTAATGCATTTTTTATATCAATATTTTTTATTTTTGCAAAAGCATGTGGGCTTCTAAGAAGTTTAACAGTCAAAACATCTCTATGAAAAATTAAATCTTCAGTATATATTGGCTTACCAGTAACAATGGCCTCACTATCTATTTTTCTTACTTCTTTATTTACCATTAAACTCACCCCCAATACTATTATACATTCTTATAACTAACGCTTTTGCCATATCTTTTCTATACTCTTTACTTCCTCTTATATTACTTCCAAAGGAAAGTTCTTCACTTGATATATCTCCTGCTTTGTCTACATCATTTTCTAAACTTAGTACTTCACTTGCTTTGTAGGCAATCTTTGCTCTTCTTGGTCTAGCTCCTATTGCAATTTTATAAGAATTTCCTTCTTTTAACATTGCTCCATTTAATACTGCAAAATCACCCGTGCATTTTCTTATTGAATCAAATACACCTATAGCATCTTTTTTAGGTAATATAATTTCTATTAATATATCTTTTTCAAGCTCACTTTCTAAAAAATCAGCTAAGTTCATAACCCCTTTTTTATATAACTTAACCTTTGCATCTACTACTAGTAATGAAGGTATTAAATCTGAAAATCCATACTTAGCAAATACGCTAGCTCCCACTCTAGCTCCACTTCTAAATTGAACTCCTACTATATTAGAAACAGCGTTTGAAATTACTCCACTACAGTAATTTTTAATAACCATATTTAATTCTAAAGTTCTTAAACTTGTATCTGCCCCAATTAATATACTATCATCAGTTTCATTTATATAATCTAAACCTAGGTCTTTTAAATCTATTGCTGAACCAATATTTTTGCTACCTAGTTTTAAAAATCCGCAGCCTCCAAGTATTATGTTGTTTTTTCTTGATATTAGCAGTTCATAAGCTTCATCTAAACTTTTTGGAACTACATATTCCTTTATAGTTATCATATTCTCTCCCCATATCAATTTAATTTTCACTTAAAAAGTTTAAGTGTTCAAATATTTATGTATTGCTCTTAATTGACCTTTATATCCTGTACATCTACAAAGATTTCCATTTACATAATCTATAACTTCTTCTTCTGTTGGATTTTGAAGCTCTCTTTTCATTGCTAAAACCATCATTATAAATCCAGGAGCACAAAATCCACATTGGTCGGCTCCTTCATCTGCAAGAAAATCCCCAAATTTCTTAGCTTCATCTACTACGCCTTCAAGTGTTGTAATGTGTTGTCCCTCTACTCTAGCAGTAAGATAATTACAAGACAGCACAGCTTTGTCATTTACCATTACTGTACATAGACCACATGATCCAGTATCACATCCTTTTTTAACACTTACATATCCATTTTCCCTTAATGTATCTGCTAAAAAATCATCTGGTCTTATATTCAATTCTTTTTCTTTATTATTTATGGTACATTTGATAATCAAATAAATCACCTCAAAACTCATATTTTTAAGTTAAAGTCTATACTACATTTAATTTATTTAAGAATAATATTACATTTATTAATAAAGGCTATTCCATTTATGACCTTCCATTCTATTCTTTATAGTTCCTCTTACACAAAGTCTCTCAGCTGTATCTTGAGCATCTTTTAATACTTTTTCTTCATCAGTTGTTAATATTTTTGAGTCTTCCATTATTATATTTCCATCCACTATAACACTCTCTATATTTTTCATACTAGAAGAATATACTAATGTAGACACTGGATTATGCATAGGTATTGCTTTTGGTGAAAGCATTGGATTAAATATTAGTAAATCTGCTTTTTTACCAATCTCTAATGAACCTATCTCATCTTCCATTCCAATAGCTCTTGCTCCATCTATAGTCGCTAGCTCAAGAACTTTTTCTGCTGACATTGCTAATGGGTCACATTTATTAACTTTATGTTGAAGTGCTGTTAATTTCATAAGTTCAAGCATATCTTGAGAGTTATTACTAGCAGCTCCATCTACGCCTAAACTAACTGTTATTCCTTTTTTAAGCATTTCTGGCACTGGTGCAACTCCTGAAGATAAGTACATATTACTTGCTGTGTTATGAGATACCTTCATGTCATATTTTTTAGTAAGTTCCATATCCTCTTCAGTTAAATATACACAATGTACCATAAGCACATTTGGTCCAAGTATTCCTAATTTCTTTAAAACATCTATGTCATATTGTCCATGCAATTCTTTTGCTGCTTCTCTATCAAAAGGAGTTTCTGATATATGTACTGTAAATAAAGCATCATCATATTCTTTTACTACTCTCCATAGCATCTCAAGCATTTCTTGAGAATTTGACCATATTGCTGCTGGAGCTACTCCTATTTTGATTCTTCCATTTTCTGTATTATGGTGTTTTTCAAACAACCTTCTTACATCTTTTTCAACCGTTTCTACATCTTGCATTATTCCAGGATGAACTCCAAATTGAGCACCTGTGTTCATACATCCTCTTCCAAGGATTCCTCTTATTCCTAATTCTTTATAAGCATCTATTATTCCATCACAAAGACCGTGTTTACTGTGAGGGTACATATAGTCAACCATTGTTGTTATACCACTTCTAAGACCTTCCACACAACCAAGCATTGCAGCATCATAAGTGTCCTTTGGTTCTAGATAATTAGCTGCTGGAAATGTCATAGTTTCTAGCCAATCTTTAAGTACCATATCATCTCCTAATCCTTTTAATAAAGTTTGGAATAAGTGATTATGTGTATTTATAAAACCTGGGAATAGGACTTTGCCCTTAGCATCTATTACCTTTTTAACATCAGTGTACTTACTTTCTATTTCTTTAGAATTCCCAATATCTGCAATCTTGTTATCTTTTACTACCAATGCCCCATCAAAAATAACTTCTCTCTCTTTGTTTACAGTTACTATTATGGCATTCTTAATAAGTATATCCATCATTCTTATTTCCCCCCGCATTATTTAGTAATTTTTCTTTTAATATATTGACCTGTTGGTTGCTCCATGATATTACAACTTTGTACTACATGCTTTCCTCTTAAAAAAACATCTTCAACTTTACACTTGACCTTAACTCCCTCATATGGAGTATAATCTACATTTTGTTTTTGATTCTTATAACTGATTATTTCTTCTTTATCTATATTCAAAATTACTATATCTGCATCACTTCCTACAGCTATTTCACCTTTTTTAGGATACATCCCAAATATTTTGGCAGCATTTGTGGAAGTAACTTCTACAAATTTATTTACACTTATTCTATTTTCCAAAACCCCATATGTATATAAAAGAGATAACCTATGTTCAACACCAGGTGCTCCATTTGGTATTTTGCTAAAATTATCAATTCCCAAATCTTTTTGACCTTTAAAATTAAATGAACAATGGTCTGTACCCACGGTCTGAATATCACCCTCAGCCAGACCTTTCCAAAGAAAATCTATATCTTCTCTTTTTCTAAGTGGAGGAGACATTACATATTTAGCTGCCTCAAACTCATCCTTATTATATAAACTGTCTTCTAATAATAGATATTGTGGACATGTTTCTACTATCATATCTACACTTTTTTGTCTAGCTATCTTTACAGTTTCTAGTGACTCTTTACAACTTAGGTGAACTACATATGATTTTGAGTTTGACAATTCAGTTATATCCACAAGTCTTGAAACAGCCTCTTTCTCAACTATATTTGGTCTTGTAAGTGGATGATATTTAGGTTCTAAATCTCCATTTTGCAAACGTTCTTCTATTAGTGTATCCAATAAATCTCCATTCTCACAATGAAATTCAACTATACAACCTAGGTTTTTAGCTTCCTTTAGTACTTTGTATATTGTTCCATCATCTACTTTCATACCTTCATATGCCATATACATTTTAAAGGATACTATTCCATCTGAAATAAGCTTTTTCATATGAGTAAATGTATCTTTATCTAAGCATGTGATTGTCATGTGAAATCCATAGTCACAATAACAATTTCCATTTGCTTTTTTATGATATGTTTTTATACCTTGTATTAGATTTTCTCCTTCACTTGATTCTGCAAAGTCCAGTATAGTGGTAGTTCCTCCAGCTATAGCTGCTCTTGTTCCTGTTTTAAAGTTATCAGCAGTAGTTATAGAACCTGCATTCATATCAAAGTGAGTATGTGTATCTATACCTCCAGGAATTATGAGTCTCCCTGTAGCATCAATTACTTTATCATCATTTATTTCTAAATCATTTCCTATTTCAATTATCTTTTCATCTTCTATTCTTAAATCACTTATATAAGTTTTATCAGAGGTAATTATAGTTCCACCTCTTAGTATTGTTCCCATATATACCTCCTAACTTTTAAGCTCTCGTAAATTCTCTTAGTATTTTAATTTTGTATATTTACATAAATTTATACTTGCCAAAGGTGCTATATTTAGCACCTCTAGACTATATTTAAATAATTTATTGTGAACTAAATATTATTTTTCATATACAGATTTTAATATTCCATAGTAACCTTCTGTTCCTATAAATAATTGTTCTTGCTCTATGTACTCATCTATTGTATGAGCAAGATTTTCTTTAGAAGGACCAAATCCTATAGTTCTTATTCCAGCCTCGCCTGCATAATGGCTTCCATTTGTACAGAATGAGTATTGAGTTATTTCTGAATCTATTCCAGCTTCTTTTAATCCTTTGTATGCTGCTTGAACAAATTCATCATCTTCATCATATAACCAACCTGGGAAGAATCTTTCACTTTCTATAGTATTTCCTGTATAACAGTCAGCTTTTTCAGATGCATAAGAAACTTTTGCATTTAATTCTGAGTCTTCTTTCATCATTTCATCTAATAATGCTTGTATTGGAGCTAATACTCCTTCTCTTGTTTCTCCAACCAATAATCTTCTATCAAAAGTAGCTTTACAGTAATCTGGCACTACTGATGCACCTGGATATGGAGAAGATTTTATATCTGTTAAAACTAGTATTCCATCACCTAAAACTGGATGAGTTGGAGGTACTAATTGTTGTATTCTTTGAATTACATTAGCCATTTTATAAACTGCATTTACACCTTTTTCAGGATTAGCAGAGTGAGCTGGTTTACCAAAAGTTTCTACAACTATTTCTCCTCTACCTCTTTGACCAATCTTTAAGTTTAATTCTGAAGATTCACCTATTACAACATAATCAGGTTTAACAGCTTTACTTATTTCTCTAGCTGAAACTCCTTCAAATATTTCTTCATGAACAACTCCTGCTACATATAGTTCTCCAGCAAAGTCTTTATTAGTATCTTTCGCAAAATACGCTACAGCAGACATCATTGCAGTATACTGACCTTTCATGTCAGAAGTTCCTCTACCATATATTTTTCCATCTACTATTTTTCCTTCAAAAGGAGGAACACTCCATTTACTTGCGTCTGGAACTGGAACTGTATCTATATGACCATCAAATAATATTTTTTTACCTGGTCTATTTCCTTTTATGCATCCTACTATATTTCCATATCTATCTCTTGACCAACTATCAAAACCTAATTTTTCAAAAGTTTCTTCTATTGCTTTTACAACCCCTTCTTCATTTCCAGAAGAACTAGGATTTTGGATTAATTTTTGACATATCTCAGTTACTTCTTGTTTTCTTTGTTCATTTAGCATTTTGTTATCCCCCTAGATTTTATAAATGTATATTTTTATTTAAGCCTTTATAATTTATATATTTTCTAAATTTTAGAATTTCTATATCTTTTTAATATGTAAATTGTTATTTAATAAAGATAATATTTTAATAATTACCTATATACTTGGATATTCTCCATCCCAAACTATACTTCTGTATTTATCAGGGTCAGTATCACCTTCTGTGCTTATTAAAAGTATTCTTGAATTTTCATCTAACTTTAAATCTCTTCTTAAATCAGCTAAATCTTCTCTTTCCATAGCTGCTATTAAAAGACCAGTTGTAACTGCTCCAGACTCTCCAGAGATTACTTTTTCATCACCATTTAAAGGATTCCCTAATGTTCTCATGCCTTTAGCAGAAACCCAGTCTGGTGCTGAAACGAATGCTGCTGCATGATTTTTTAATACTTCAAATCCTATAGTATTTGGCTCTCCACAAGCAAGACCTGCCATTATAGTTGGCATATCTCCACCTACAAATCTTGGTTTTCCATCTCCTGCTTCTGCTGATTTATAGTAACAATCTGCTTCATCAGCTTCTACTACTACAGTTATTGGGCATTCATCATATATTGAAGCAACATATCCTTGAACTGCACCAGCAAGTGAACCTACTCCTGCTTGCACAAATACATGTGTTGGTCTATCTACTCCATATTCTTTTAATTGTTCTATAGCTTCTTGAGCCATAGTTCCATATCCTTGCATTATCCATGCTGGTATTTCTTCATATCCATCCCATGCTGTATCTTGAACCATTACTCCATGGTCATCAGCTTCTGCATAATCATTAGCTAATCTTACTGCATCATCATAGTTTAAGTCTGTTATACTAGCATCTGCACCTTCGCCCTTGATTTTATTTAATCTAAATTCAGAAGAACCTTTTGGCATTAATACAACAGATTTTTGACCTAATTTATTGGCTGTCCAAGCAACTCCTCTACCATGATTTCCATCTGTAGCTGTAAAGAAAGTTATTTCTCCTAATTTTTCTTTTATTTCATCTGAAGTTAATTTTTCATATCCTAACTCTGATATATCTTTATTTAATCTTTGAGCTAAGTATTTACCCATAGAGTAAGAACCACCCAAAACTTTAAATGCATTTAATCCAAATCTGTAAGATTCATCCTTTACATATACTCCTGCAACACCTAATTTTTTTGCTAAACCTTCTAGGTTTGCTAATGGAGTTTCTTTATATTGAGGAAAGCTTTTATGGAAGTTTCTAACCTTAGTTATTTCTTCTTCATTTAAAAATTTGATACAATTTTCCTTATCGCCCTTTGGCAAATTGTTTACTTTCCATTTAATTTCTTTTAGCATCTAAAATACCTCCAAATTATTGTTAAATTTTTATACTCTATATATTAGCAATTAACATGCCAATACTTAATATATATCGAATATTTTTCTGTAGCTATTTAGCATAGAATTTGCAATACTTTCAACTTTTTTTACTTTTATCTATTAGATTATCTAATGTATATAGAATTTGATAATAAAAAAACCTTTTTCATCTTCTCACTTTTTAATTCTCATTTTTAAAATTTAAAAATTAATACTTAAAACGTATTTCTTATGTATTTTTTGACATAGAAATCAATAAAATGTTCAATAAAAGACAAAAATAGTGATGTAATATTTTATTACATCACTAACATAAATGATTATAAATTCGTCTTAATGGTCTCTAAGAGGTGATTTTTCATCTTTTTTAACATCTAATTCTTCTTTTACAACATTCCATTTTTCAAGACCAAACTTAGAAACCATAACTGCTTCTGCAGCACCTTTTCCAAGTCTTTTTACTGTGTCCATACCTGTTTCGTCTTCTTGAGCTCCTTTTGCTTTCCCATCTTTACTCCATATCGTACCACCTATATAGCATCCACCTAATCCTCCAGATACTAACATTTCATGCATTAAGAAGAAATTTATTATAGGAAGTTTTGTTAATTCTTGACCACCATATCTAGTTCCACCAGTAGTTATAGCCGCTCCAACTTTATTTTGAAGCTTTCCTGGATGAACTAAATACATAGGACGAAGTCTATTAAATACTGCTGTAAGTTGGGCAGTTATATTCATATCATATACTGGAGAACCCACTATAATTCCATCTGCTTCTAATATTTTTTGTTCTAATTCTTGTATGTCATCTTTTATGATACACATAGTCTCTTTTCTTATACATGCATCACAATGTACACAAGGACTTATTTTTTTTCCTCTAACTGACCAATACTCAGTCTCTATACCAGGTATAGTTTCAGCTTCTTTCAAAGCTTCTAGTACTGCATATTCTGTTGCTCCTTTACGTGGACTTCCACAAATACCTAATATCTTTGCCATAACAATATCTCCTCATCAAATAAATCTATTTTTATTACTTTCTATAACTTTAGTAAATTGCTATTTCAATCTTAAGTTTTATTATTAATTTAAGCTTTATTATTTTAATTTTATTGGCAATGAATGTATCTCTACATTAGTTGCATCGTATACTGCATTTGCAACAGCAGGTGCAACTGGCACAACTGCACATTCACCAATACTCTTACCACCAAATGGTCCAGCTTTTTCATAACTATTTACAAATGCAACTTGACACTTTGGCATATCAACAGTTCTAAATAATTTATAATTTTTAAAATCGGTAGCTTTAGGTCTTCCCTGCTCATCAAAGGCTAGCTCTTCACTTAACGCATAGCCTAACCCCATGTGAATTCCGCCTTCTAATTGACCTTCTAAATTTAGAGGATTTATTACTCTACCAACATCATGTACAGCTACAAAATCAACTACTTTTACATCTTTAGTTTCTTTATCTACTAAAACTTCAGCAAAATGTACACCATAAGAAGTAAGACCTGCTGGAGAAGAGTAATCTTCAACAACTGTCAATTCTCTCAAAGACTTACTTTGACTATATACTGCAACATCAGATAATGATGCTTTAATATTTTCATCAAGTTTACTGATTACATACCCATTGTCTAGATATAGCTCTTCTTTTGAAGTTTCAAGTAATTTTTCTGCTTCTTCCAGTATTAAAGCTTTTAATTTTTCTGCTGTCTTTTTAGCTCCTCCACCTTCTACAAACACACCTCTACTTGCATAATCTCCAAGATTAAAGGTACATGCATCAGTATCAGTTTCAAAAGTATCAACTTTATCAGGTGTTATTCCCAAAACTTCAGCTACCATCATTGTTTGCATAGTTACAACACCATTACCCATATCATGCGCTCCTGTAAGTAGTGTTAGTGTACCATCTTCATTTAATTTAAGAGTCAATGTGACAACATCTCTATGTGCACCAAAAACTCCATTACCATGTGCACCTATTGCCATACCTATACCTCTTAAATAATTTCCTTCTTCTTTTGGAAGAGTTTTCTTCTCATCCCATTTAAACATTTTTTTACCTTGTTCAATACAATCAAGAACTCTAGGATTTCCAAGAGAACCGTGGAAAATTATATCAACATCATCTGGTTCTACAGCATTCCTATTTTGAAAATCTACTAAATCCATACCTATTTTTTTAGCTATTTTTGCAAATTGAGCTTGTTGAGCCATAAATATTTGAGGTGAACCATAACCTCTCATGGCTCCTGCTATTGGTGTATTTGTATATACTGGTATTCCAGTAAATTTTATGTTTGGTATTTTATAGACTTTAAACACTTTATGGCTAAGTGCGCCTATAACATTTAAAGCACTTGATGCATATGCACCTGTATTTGTATATATTTTTATCTCCTGTGCTATTACTTCTCCATCTTTATTTACACCAGTTTTTAGTTTTACAAAAGACCCATGACGAGTTCTTGTTGATATCATAGACTCTTTTCTTGTAAGAACCATTTTGACTGGTCTTCTCGTCATTTTTGACAATGCTGCTGCTACTGGCTCAATTGTCATTTCTAATTTTCCACCAAATGAGCCTCCAATAGCAGGTCTTATAACTCTTATCTTATTTAATGACATCCCAAAAATTTGAGATAATATTATTCTAAAACCAAATGTGTTTTGGCAAGGTGTATGTACAATCAATTTATCATTATAATCATAGTGTGCAATCACGCTGTGAGTTTCTATTGCACTATGATGTATAGCAGGAGTAGAGTATTCGTCTTCAAAGATGTAGTCACATTCTTTAAAACCTTTTTCTACATCTCCACCATTTATATTATTTTGAGAAACCAGATTTGAATCTCCATGTATACATATAGCATCTTCTTTTATTGCATCTTGTATAGTAAATATAGCTGGTAATTCTTCATATTCCACTTTTATGAGTTTCACAGCTTTTTCTGCTATTTCTGGTGTCTCTGCTGCAACTGCTGCTACACGGTCACCCACAAATCTAACTGTATTTGAAAAAATAACTTCATTTTCAGGTATATTATGTTCATAAAATCGTAAAGAGCCATTGTATTTTCTCTGTGATGTATTAAGATGAGTAGCTATGGCTCTAACTCCAACGATTTTCTCAGCTTCACTTGTATCTATACTTTTTATTTTTGCATGTGCTACAGGACTTAAAAGCATTTTAGCATGAAGTGCATTTTGTGGTTTCATGTCCGCTACATACTTCATTTGACCAGTAACTTTTAAAGCTGCATCTTTTAGAGGGTATGATTTTCCTATGACTTTTTCCATAACTATCTACCTCCTAATCTAACTGCGGATAATTTTACAGCTTCTATAATTTTTATATATCCTGTGCATCTACAGAGATTTTCTTTAAAAGCCTCTCTAATCTCATCTTCACTAGGAGATGAATTTCTATTTAAAAGAGCTTGTGTAGTTATAATCATGCCAGGAGTACAATATCCACATTGCACAGCTCCGACTTCTATAAAAGCTTCTTGTATTGGATGAAGATTTTCTCCATTAGCAAAACTTTCTATAGTGTATATAACTTTATCTTCACAGTTTCTTGCAAGAAGTTTACAAGATTTTATATCTACTCCATCTATCAAAACTTTACATGCTCCACAACTGCCACTATTACAACCTTGTTTCGCTCCAGTTAGATTTAATTTTTCACGAAGTACATGCAAAAGAGTTTCATTCTTTTCAACTTCTACTTCATACATGTAATCATTAATATTTAATTTTATTTTTTCCATTTTCTCCTCCTACAGATAAACTAATGTTGTAATAGAATATCATTACAAGCTTGGTTTCATATTTAGTATAAGCTATTCCACTTATGTCCTTCCATTCTATTAGTTACATTAGCTCTCTTACATAATTCTTCTGCTGCGTGCTGAGCATTAAATAAGACTTGCTCTTCACTCTCAATTGTAGTTACTCTACCATTTTCAAGTATTATATTTCCATCAACTAAAACACTTTCTACATTGTGCATACTAGCTGAGTATACCAAAGTCGATACAGGGTTGTGAAGAGGTATTGATTTTGGAGAAAGCATTGAGTTAAATATTACTAAATCAGCTTTTTTTCCTACCTCTAAAGAACCTATTTCATCTTCCATTCTAAGAGTTCTTGCCCCTTCAATTGTAGCCATTTCAAGAACTTTTTCTGCAGAAATTGCAAGAGGGTCACAGTTGTTTACTTTATGTTGCAAAGCTGTTAATTTCATAAGCTCTACCATATCTTGTGCATTGTTACTTGCTGCACCATCAAGTCCTAAGCTTACATTTATCCCCTTCTTTAACATTTCTGGAACAGGTGCAACTCCAGAAGCAAGATACATATTACTTGCAACATTGTGAGAAACTTTTATATCATACTTTTTAAGCATTTCCATGTCCTCATCAGTTATACATACACAGTGTACCGCTACAACTTCTGGACCTACTATTCCCCATTTTTCAAGTAATTTTATATCTATTTCCCCATGTATATCTTTTGTTGCTGTTCTTGCAAAGTCAGTTTCAGATATATGAACTGTAAAGTATGAGTCATACTCTTTAACTATATTCCAAAGCATTTTACCCATTTCTTCAGATATAGCCCACATTGAAGAAGGTGCTACACAAATTTTTATTCTTCCATTTTCTGAATTATGGTATTTTTCAAATACTCTTCTCAAATCTTTTTCAACCGTTTCCACGTCTTCTATAAGCTCTTTATGAATACCTAAATCTATACAGCCTCTACCTACTACTCCTCTTATACCCAAGTCTTTATATGCTTTTACTATTCCATCTGTAAGTCCTGGTCTATTATGTGTATGCATATAATCAACCATTGTAGTTATACCACTTTTTAAACCTTCCATACATCCAAGCATTGCAGCATCATAGGTATCTTGCTCTGTTAAGAACTTTGCTGATGGAAACATCATTGTGTTTAACCATTCATGAAGTGCCATGTCGTCTCCTAAACCTTTTAACAATACTTGGAATAGATGATTATGAGTATTTATAAAACCAGGGAATATCACTTTTCCTTTAGCATCTATAACTTTTTTAACGTCTGGATACTTTACCTCAACATCAGCTGTATTTCCTATATCTAAGATTCTGTCATCTTGAACAGCTATTGCTCCATCAAATATAACTTCTCTATTTTTATTAACTGTAACAACTATTGCATTTTTTATTAGTATATCAATCATCTTAAATCCCCCTTTTAATACTTTCATTACAACATTTTATCACATAGCTTTCTCATATCATATCTAATACATTTATCCAATATTTTCCTCAAGGTTTGAAGTAACGTTTTCAGCTTTCTTATTTCCTTTTAGTTTAAATAATGTTTGAAGTAATATAGCTATTATCGCTCCAGAAACTATACTTGACCCTCCTAGAACAGTTCCAATTGTAGCTGGAAATTGGTCTAAAACTTGTGGAGCAGTTGTAAGACCCATGCTTGTTGCTATAGATACTCCTGCTATAAGATTATTTTCTTCAGTAAAGCCATCCATACTCATAATAGAGAAACCAGACATCGCTATTGATGAAAATACTACTAAAGTTGCTCCACCAACAACACAAGATGGTATAGTTGTCATTATCGCTCCTAATGCTGGAGATATTCCTGCTAGTAATAATACAAGAGCTCCTAATGCTATTACAAATCTACTTGTAACTTTATTCATAGATACAATTACTGTGTTTTGGCTGAATACTCCAGTTGGAAGAGCTGCAAATAGTGATGAAATTATAGAAGTTACAGAGTTTCCTAAAACAACTGATGATAACTCTTCATCAGTTACCTCTCTGTCCATCGCACCTATTGTTGCTATTGTACACGCACCCATCATATCAGCTATACCTATTATGTAAATAATAGTAAACATTACTATTAACTCTGGTCTAAATTCTAATCCAAAAGCTGCTGGTGTTGGCAAAGATACTATAGCTGCACCTTTAACTGCAGAAAAATCAACTAATCCTAAAACTAAAGATATAGCATATCCTACTAATATTCCAATTAATATTGAAGAGTTTTTAACTAAGCCTTTACCATACTTATTTATCATTATTATTACAAAAGCAACTATAACCCCTACTATAAAATTTATTGGACTTCCAAACGTTTGTGCACCTTCTCCTCCTGCTAAATTCTTTATAGCTGTTGCAAATAATCCAAGTCCCATACATGCTATTATAGTTCCAGAAACTATAGAAGTGAATATATGTCTAATTTTCTTAACTGCAAATCCTACAAAGAATACGATTACCCCAGCAGCAATTTGTGCTCCAAATAAAGCTGCTAAGCCATCTTTAGCTGCTACAGAAAGACAGGCTCCTAAAAATACATAACTCATTCCCATCATTACAGGCAATCTTGAACCCAATTTAAATCCTTTAAATAAAGGTATTGGATATAATTGTAAAAACGTTGCCAAACCTGCTGCTAACATAGAACCTTGAATCAACATCGTCGCTTGCCCCTGGTTAAGTCCTACCACGTTTGCTATTAATATTGCAGGCACCATATTTCCTACTATCATTGCTAACAAATGTTGTAAAGCTAAAGGTACCGATTCCTTTAGTGGTGGTATCCCATCCACATCATATTTTGAAGTATTACGTGTTTTCATAAAATAAATCCTCCCATACATAAATATCTTGACTAAATATTTTATAATTATTTTCTATAAATATTTTTATGACCATGAATTTATTGCTCAACCGATAACCACAGCTAAACTGAGCTATTTTTATAAAAAATTAACAAACGTGCAAATATACCCTCCCCGATTTTCTTTTTGACTAAACATTAAATGTCTGATGTATACTCTTTATTAAATTTCTTATTAAAATGAATAGCTATCTGAAGTAATCTAACAATCTCATAATAAGATAATTTAAACAACCCCTTTAAATTATCATTTTTTAATTAGCCTTTTCCATAACAGCTCTTTCTTTAGCTTCATCTTCTAGACTTTTATTTGGTATTATTAGATTTAAAACAAATGCAACCAATGTCGCAATTACTATTGGAGATTCTCCAAATACTAATTTTACAAATGGAGGAAATGCTTCCTGTGCTGCTGGAACTGATGTTATTCCCATACCTAAAGCTATTGCCAAACCTACAATAGTAATATTCCTTGATGACAATTCTTCTGTAATAATTAACTTTATGCCTGTCATTGTTATCATACTGAATATAGATATTGTAGCCCCTCCTAAAACAGAATATGGTATAGTTGTCATCAATGCACCAAACTTAGGTACAAACCCCGATAATAACATAAATATACCAGCTATTCCAAGGACAAATCTACTTATTACTTTGTTCATAGCTACCATACCTACATTTTGACTATATGATGATGGTGGTAAACCTCCAAACAAAGCACCTATCATAGTACAAATTCCACTTCCTATTACTCCACTTGACAATTCTTTATCTGTTATATTTCTATCCATACCTCCCATTGTAGTAGCTGACAAATCTCCAATTGCTTGAACAGCATTGATTATACTTACAATTACTACAGAGATTACTACTGGTATATCAAATTCCAATCCGAACTCAAGTGGCTTAGGTATAGCAAACCAAGCTGCCTCTCTAATAGGGTCAAAATTTATTATGCCCAAAACTAAAGACACACAATATCCAACTATAATTCCCAAAAATATTGCTGCCAATTTTGCATACCCTTTTGCAAATTGGCTAAGACCTATAACTACCACTAGTGTTATAGCTGCTACTGCCCAATTCTGCATAGAGCCATAAGTAGGACTATTTACACCACCTGCCATATAATTTATTGCTATAGGATATAAAGATAATCCAATTGTAAAAACTACTGTTCCTGCAACTATATTAGGAAAAAATTTTCTTATCTTTTTTATAAATATTCCTATTAATACTGTAGCTACTCCCCCTATTAATTGTGCTCCCAAGATGCTCGCTAGTCCGTAACTTCCTCCGACTGCTACGAGTGTTGGCACATAAGTAAAGCCGACTCCAAAAATTATAGGCAATCTTGAACCAATATTTCCTATTGGATATAGTTGTATAAGTGTTGATATTCCAGCTATTATTAATGCATATTGCACTAAAAGTGTTATCTGTGTCGCACTAGCACCCACAGCTCCTCCAACAACTATAGGTACTGTAACGGTTCCAACTATCATCGCTAGTATATGTTGCATTGATAGTGGTAAACACTTTAAAATTGGTGGCCTTCCATCAATATCAAACATAGAAACACTTCTTTGATATTTACTCAAGGTTATCACTCCCAACTATTTTTTAATGACAGTTATTATTATCTCACACAACATCCTTTCTTTTTTATTTTGTCATCTTGATTTAATATGAAGCAATTATAATGCCAATCTTTTAACAAAATTGTTTTACATATATAATTTTTATTATATTTGTTAGTATTTGATAATTTGATAAACCATTTCTTTTTTTAAATTCTTTTAAATTTTTTTTATTTTTGGATAATAAAATCTTATTACAAAAAAAATCACTTGGAAAATAGTTTTTCAAGTGATTTTTATCAATTTTATAATTTCAAATTTTAGAATTGAGAATTAAAAGCATAATTACTATACATCTATCTTTCTATACAATGTTGCTAGCGATATTCCAAGCTTTTTAGCAGCTAACTTTTTAGATTTAGTATCATTTCCATAAAACTTTAATACCTTTTTTATATATGCTCTCTCAAATTCTTCAAGTGTAAGTATATCTTGCTCCATATTTATCTCATAGTCACTTTCCTCAAGTAACTTTATATTTATTTTGTTTAACTTAAAATATTCAATTATCTTTCTATTTATTATACCTTTATGTATTATCCCATCTTCCTCAAGAAGATTTAAAGCCAATTCTATAGTATTTTCTAATTCTCTTATATTTCCTGGCCACGGATATTTAAGCAGCATATGTTCTACATCTGGCTCTATATGGTATACATTTTTTTTCATCTTTCTTGAATATTTATCTATAAAATTATTTATTAATATTTGTATATCATCTCCTCTTTCTCTAAGAGGAGGCACTTCTAGAGGTATTACATTTAATCTATAATATAAGTCTTCTCTAAATTTATTCTCTTTAACTAACTCAAATAAATCTCTATTAGTAGCTGATATAATTCTAACATCTATATCAATTAGTTCATTTGAACCTATTCTTGTAAACTTTTTTTCCTGTAACACTCTCAAAAGCTTTGATTGTAATTGAATTGGCATATCCCCTATCTCATCCAGAAATACAACTCCTCCATTAGCTAATTCAAATTTACCAATTTTGCCTTTTGAATCTGCCCCACTAAAAGCTCCTTTTGTATACCCAAAAAGTTCACTTTCTAGCAAAGGCTCTGGTATAGCAGCACAGTTTATAGCAACGAATGTTTTATTCCCTCTGTTTCCTGCGAGATGAATGGCTCTTGCTATTAACTCTTTTCCAGTGCCACTTTCTCCAGTTATCGCTACAGTAGAATCACTATTTCCAATTTTACAAATTCTATTTTTAAGAGCAAGCATTACATCAGACTCTCCAATTATAGAGTCTACTGTTGTTGTTCCCCAAATATTGTATACTTCCATTCCACCATACATTACTGAATCACTGTGTTTATCCATAAAATATCAACTCCAAATAAGTATTATATATAATCATCATTCAAATTATCTATTTAATTATATCATAACAGAAAAGCTTAGTTATAATTTTGCAATAATATTTTAATTTTCAAATGAGGCTTAATAAAAAGTATACCTACTTAAATTTTAATTTAATAGGTACACTTTCTTTATTTTGCAAGCATTCTATATTAAATAAGCAATTACAGTGCCATGTTTAATATAGAAAATAATTTCCAAAAATTTTCATTTATTACTTTTATATAGT
>NZ_JAGWCS010000031.1:0-36467 GCF_020657705.1 Clostridioides sp. ZZV15-6598
TCTTTATACTGAACACAAGCTTATTTTGATTTGAAATTTTCTTTTTTTATAGTTCATTGCTTTTTAATCTTTTATTTCTAAATTTTAATGATTCTGGGTACAAACATTCTTCTAATTCAATAAAATAATTGTATAATTCTATGCTGTCATTAAACATATTTGTTTTTATCCAATATCTACCCTTAAGAAAACTGCCCTCATTAATTTTTAGATACATTTTTTTGTCATGAAATTCTCTTATTCTTATTTTTTTTATCTCTTTAATTTCATACTTATGTGTAGTATTAAATGAACTAAAACATACATATTTATTGTCTATAGTAATTATCTTAGGATTACTTGAAGATACAAAAGTATTAAATACTCCATAAGTACAAATAACTATCATCAAACTATATATATTTATACTAAGATTCATGTAATTGTTAAATAGTGCATAAATCAATATTAAAATCATAAAAATCCCTGGTATTGTTACACTAACTATATATCTTCTAAAATCATATATATATTTCTTCATAATTTATACACTCTTTAATAAAACTACATTTAAGCTTCATCTTGTATAGATAGTGCTTTATTTTCCTTTATTATTCTTTTTCTATTATAGATGGCCATTCCTAAAGCTATAACTCCAAAAATTATTCCTCCAATTACTTTGTAATTCATAATTTTTACAAATACCCAACTTAATGGATTTGCACCATCACAAATACTTGAAATCATAGTTGCTCCTTCAGGCATTTTAAAACTTGCATTTAAAGCCATTTGAGTAAATAGAGGTGCTAAATCAGTTGCAATTAATAATCCAGAAGTAATAATAACTATCCCTATTATTAGAGTTCTAAATACATTTCCTTTTGTAATTGGAACAATTAAAACAAGTGCAAATGGTATTACAGCTAAATCTGCAAATGGTAAAACTTTATTACCTGGTAAGATAGCTGCTATAACTATAGTTAGAGGCACTAGCACTAATGCAACTGACAGTGTAACAGGATGTCCTATTCCTACTGCTGAATCTAAACCTATGTATATCTTACCTCTATTTTTAAATCTCTTTTCAATAAATTCTTGTGCTGCCTCTGAAACTGGCAACAAACCTTCCATTAATAAAGCTGCCATCTTTGGAATCAGTATTAAAACAGCTCCCATAGTTATCCCTAACTGCAATATACCTTTTATGTCATACTTCGCTGCAATACCAATTATTATCCCTATTAAAGACCCCATTATTAAAGGTTCTCCAAATAGACCAAATTTTTTCTGTAATGTGTCAGCATTTATTTCAATTTTATTTATCCCTGGAATCAAATCTAGTACTTTATTTACAACTATAGCAATTGGAACAAATGCTTGTGTAAATCCATGAGGAAGAGATATACCTGGCATTCCTAAGTATTCTTCTATACCTGGAGCTGTTAAATCTGCCATTACTAAAACAATTACCATATTTGCTACTGCTGCAAATATTCCCCACATAACACTTTGTGTAGCTCCTGCCACTAAAGCTCCTGTAAATGCAAAATGCCAGTAATCCCATATATCTACATCGACAGTTTGAGTTGTATTAGTAATTAACATAACTATATTTACTACAAGTCCTATTGGAATAATTAAAGCACCCACTGTTGATGCAAAAGCTATAGCTGATGCTGCTGGCCACCCAACATCTATTATTGATAAGCTTAATCCTAAATTTTTGACCATTTGTTGTGTAGCTGGACCTAAGTTATCTGTTAACAAAGCTATAATAGTATTAAGACCTATAAATCCAACCCCTACTGTTAAACCAGCTCTTAAAGATTTTCCAAGCTTTATACCTAATATCAAACCAAAAATACATATTATTATTGGCATCATTACTTGTGCACCCAAACCAACAATGAAATTTAATATCGCCATCTAAATTTCCTCCTTTATTTAATTTTCAGTCTCTAAAACCGCAAAATTTTAGAGACTATTTCATTTAAAAGTTCAAATTATAACTCTAATTTTTCAAGCACTTCTTTGATTAATTTATCCATTCCTACTCCAGTTAAAAAAGGCAACCCATTTATTACAGGTGTTTTTATACTACTAGATATCTGTGTAGTACAGATTATTAAATCATAATCTGGTGCTTTTGAAGCAACTTCTACTACTTTACATTGAGTAATACTAACCATATCTAATTTCTTAGCTTCTTCTAATGCCTTCTTTAATTTGTTTATAGCAATTGTTGAAGTACATACTCCTGTTCCACATGCAACTAATATTTTTTTAGCCACATTATTCACCCCCATTAAAATTATTTTATTTTTAAAGATATCTGTAATTAGAAATCTTTGATAACTTTTTATATTTTTAATACCATTTGTGTATATTTAATTATTCAGTTTAGAATTTAATAAATCACTTACACTTTCTTCACTTAAATCAATAATATTATTTAACATATTTTCATCTTGGAATATGGTCATAAGTCTTTCTAATAGTTGTAATTGCTCTTGTGGTTCTTTAACTGCCAGCATAAATATAACCTTTACATCAATTTCAGTATCATCTGTACCCATCATTATGAATTTTACAGGTTCATTTAATATACCAATAGCTATCCCTGGTTCATTTACATGGACTATATCTGTATGTGGTATTGCTACTCCATAGACTCCTGTTGGCAGTCCTGTAGCATATTTTTTCTCTCTTGCTATGACTGCTTCTGTATAACCTTCCTTTACATATTGCTCGTTAAATAAACGTTGTCCCAAAAACTTCAAAGCATCTTCATTACTTGATACTTCAATATCTTTAAAAATTAAATTGCTACTGATTATTTGCATTGACTCCATCTAATATCATCTCCCTAATAAAATCTCTATCTTTAATGTTTTTAATTTTTTTAAATTCATCTGTTTCTATAAATGTAAGTAGAGTATTCAATGGATTAAAACATTTCTGGTCTACAGCTAGTAGAAGTATTATTTTTACTTTGTTTTTACTCCATACAATAGGATTTTTTAAGATAGCTATGCTTATTGCTGGTCTGATTACATCAATTCCATCTGTATGAGGTATTGCTATTCCGTCTGACAACTCAGTTGGAAATAAGTTATCTCTTTCCACTACTTTTTTATAGAAATTTTTTGTTACATAGCCTTTTTCTTTAAGTTTTTTGCTCATATATTTAAGAACTTCTTCTTTTGATTTAATTTCTAAATCCACAAATATGTCTTCTTTTTGGATTAAATCAGATAATTCATATTTTTTATTTGTTTTGGTGATTTGATTTGTATCAATTAAATTATTTATTTGATTTAATTTTGTTTTATCATTAATGTCTACTAGGCTAAAAAATGGGATGTTTGGTATCTGAGGGTCAATTGTTCCAACTATTGCGATTACATTTTTTTCATTACTTATTTGTTTTATCTCTAAATCAAGACTTGGATATTCAATCATACCAATAGTCTCTATATCAACCTTTTCATTTATCCCTTTAATACCTTCCTCTAAACTTTGCTTTATCTTACAAGCTCCTCCTAATCCAGTAATACATAGTGTTACAATTATAGGCTTTCTATTGTCTACTTTTGAATTGTTCTCTTTACTAACTTTATCTTTTACTAATGGTTCTATATTTTTAACTTCATCAACTATCTCATCTATTGTTAAATCTGGTAGAACTGCTCTTCGTATTACTTCTATACAGAGTAATGTGTCAAATCTAGATATTGTTCTTATATCAATCCCTGTTTTTCCAGAGATAATATCTCCAAAGTATGAAAGTGAGCCCATATCAACTAATATAATTACTCCTCTTCCTTCATCAATATCTTTTATTACAGTAGTAGCTTCTTCAATCATTTCTTCTGGCTTTTTCTCAAATGGCATATCCAAGTACCTTGCGTGATTAATGCCTAATAACTTATTGGTAACCTCACACACAGATGATGCAACTCTTCCATGAGCCATTAGAAGTACACCTATCTTTTTTTGTTCAGAAATTTCTCTTCTACTACTCATTTTAAAATATATTGCTATTATACCTATTTCTTCTTTTGGCAAACTTATATTATATCTTTCCTTTAGATGTTGTGCTACCTTTTCTGCTACAGAATACTCTAATGGATAATTTCCTATTATCTCTTTCAAATGAGCATTTGATATTACTTTTCCTTCTTTCAATCTTTCAAAAGCTGCTTTTAAATGAACTGCTAGACATAAGTGTAGATTTGGTTCTAATGAATTAAGATACTGTGATGCTATTTTGATTACTTCACAAGTTAACTCTACAATGTATTTTCCAACAATCGGACTTATATCAGGTAAATTCTCAGTAATAGAAACTTTTTTAACTTGTTTTATATACTTCTGAATACAGCTTTCTAATTCTCCTCCAACAATCCTGTTGATAACATCAAAGTCTAAACCTTGTTCTAATAAATCAATGTGTCTTCTTTCAGTAAGTTTGTATATTTCATCTGGGAAAGTATATATATCTTCATTTTTCTTTTCTATCTCAACTTGAAGGTCTGAATCTATAATTAAATCTCCATCTACATAGTTTTCTATCTTTCCTCTACAATTTCTTATCCTTATTAGACCTTGTTTCACATACCCAGGTACATCTGATATATTTATAGTTACTTCTTTTTGTTTATTTGTAAGTTGATTTAATAGTCCTCTAGCACAAGCTACTTGAATATCACTTCTAAGCTGACCTACATTTCCTATACAGTCGTAAAGCATAAGGGCTTTTAATACATCTGATTTTATGTGTATGTTTGACCCCATTCTTTGAGCTTCTATCAAGAAAAAATTGTTTATAATGTCAAACCTTTCATTTAATGGCCTTGCAACTAATTCTGGTATTTCAATTGTCACAGGTATACGTCTTTTAAAAGTATTAAGTAAATGAGAATCTATTGGCTCAGAAGTTGCAGAAATAAGCATTACATTAATTTTATTTGTAAGTTTTGTTTCTCCTAATTTTCTAACCATTCCCTTATCAATCAATTGAAATAGTATTTCTTGACCTTCATAAGGCAATCTATGTATTTCATCTATAAACAATATACCACCATCTGCTTTTGATACTAACCCTTCTTTAGTCTCATCAGCTCCTGTAAAAGCACCCTTAACATGACCAAATAATTGAGATAACAAAAGTTGTGGATTTTCTGAGTAGTCTGCTGCATTGAAGACTACAAATGGTGCATTTTTAGGAAATCTAGATGATTCTACTGCAAAGTTATACATGCACTCTGCTAACTCACTTTTTCCAACACCAGTTGGCCCCATAATAATAGTATGCAATCCATGAGGAGGATAAAGTATAGCAGCCTTAGCTAATTTGATGATTGTACTTAAACTTCCAGTACTTCCTATTAATTTATCAAAGGCCACATCTATTTTTTCTTCTTTAGTATTTAGTTCCTCTTTTTTATCATCATTTTCTTTATCATGTTTTAAATCACCAGAACCTTGAATTTCTTTTAAATACTGTATAACTGTAAATCTTGATACAGTAAATCCAATACTATTTAATCTTCTTGTTATATCATTTTTATTTATATTTTTTTCTTCTTTTACAATATCTTTTATAGCTTTAATCAAAACAACCTTTCTTCTTTGTCTAGAATCTTCTATTTTTAATTCATTTCTTAAAAAGGTAACATCTTCTCTTCGAATATTTAACATACTTGAAATTGCTTCATCTGTTAAAGGATTTTTCTTATCTTCATTTTCAATTAAGTTTTTTATTCTTTGCCTCATTTGTAATTGTCCCTCCTTACTATTTATATAAGCAACTTACATGCCACATAGTGTTTTTTTTGTGCCAATTTTTACTTCATAAACTTATAACGTTTAAATCAAGCTATTCTTTTATTTAAATATTAAGAAAATTTTTTTTATTTTTTACAAATAATACTCTCTTAAAAAACAAAAAAATCTTTTCTCTTAAATCTTTATGTAATAAATCTAAAGTGACACCATTATTCTATATTACTATCTTTCTTGTACAACAAAAACTACAAATAATATTATGTTATATTTTTCCAAAAAAATACCCCTTTTTGTATAAATACATACATTTATACAAAAAGGGGTATGGCTAATTGAGTGTTTCAAGATTTTACATACTATATAAACTTAGGTTAATAGCTTATTTTTTTGGTAAATGTAAGCATTCACCATTTACATCTGCTAAAGCTTCCATCAGAGCTTCTGAAGTACATGGATGGCCAAAAATCAAATCACTAGCTTCATCAGCAGGTATTTCTAATGCCTTAAATGATGCTGCATGATTTATAAGTTCTGCTACACCACATCCAAACATATGTACACCTAAAATTTCTCCATATTTAGCATCTGATATTACTTTTACATATCCTTGCTCTTGCCCAGAAGCTAAAGCTCTTCCATTTCCAGCAAAATTAAATTTGCCGATTTTTATATTATTTTTTTGTTTAGCATCTTCCTCTGTAAGTCCAACTGATGCAACCTCTGGAACTGTATAGACACAACTAGGCAATGCACTTAAATCTACTTCTTCATCCATACCTAAAGCATTTGAAGCTGCTACCTCTCCCATTTTAAAAGCTGCATGGGCTAGCATTATACCTCCAGTAACATCACCTACTGCATATATACTTGGTATACTTGTTTCCATTTTACTATTTACAACTATTGAACCTTTATCTACTTTAACATCTAAGTCTTCTATACCAGATAGATTAGCTTGTCTTCCTATAGCATATAGACCTAAATCTGCCTTTATTGGCTCTTCTCCTTCAATACATACTATTATTTTATTTCCTTCTTCTTTAAATTCAGAAACTTTCTTTTCAGTTAATATATTTATTCCCTTTTTCTTAAGTGAATCTCTTAAAGACTGACCCAATTCTTTGTCCATTCTTGGAATTATTCTATCTTCCATTTCTATTATAGTTACTTTAGAACCTCTTGAGTTGAATATCTCTGCAAATTCACAACCTATTACTCCACCACCAATTATTACTAGCTCTTCTGGTACTATGTCTAAATCTAAAGCTTCTGTACTAGTTATTATTAATTTTGATTCTATTCCTTTTATTGGTAAGATTCTCACCTTAGAACCAGTGGCAATTATTGTATTTTCTGTATCTAAGACTTTTCCATCTGATAATATTACTTTATGCGCTTCTTTAACAGTAGCTTTAAGATTAAAGACATCTACTCCTCTGCTTTTTAACAATCCACCAACACCAGCTGTAAGTTTTTTAACTACTCTATTTTTATACTTTATAGCCTTTTTTATATCTTGTTCCTTATCAACAGATACTTTTACACCTCTCTTTGATAATTGTTCAATTTCTTCTAATATTTCTACTGTTTTCACATAAGTTTTTGTAGGAATGCAACCTCTATTTAGGCAAGTTCCTCCTAATGTATCCTCTTCTACTAATGCAACTTTTCCACCTAACATAGATGCTTTTAGTGCTGATAAATATCCTCCAGGTCCTCCACCTATTACTACCACATCGTAATCATGATTACTCTCTTTTTTGATTATTTTTTCTTCTTTTATTTCTATTTTTTCTGTTTTTTCTGTTTCAACAGTTAAATCCTCTTTTGATACGTTTCCAGATAAGTATTTTGCCTTTACTTCTTCTTGCTTTTCTCCCTTTTCTGCAATTACACCTATTACTGTAAATACTGGTAATACTTCACCTTCTTCTTTATGTATAATTGCAGCAAGTATACCTTCTCCTTCTGATTCTATTTCCATGTTAACTTTATCTGTTGTTATCTCTAATATAGGTTCTCCAATTTTTACTTCTTCGCCTTCTTGTTTTAGCCAAGATACTATAGTACCTTCTTCCATAGCTACTCCAGCTTTTGGCATTATGACTTCTACTGACATAGGCTATCCTCCTATTTATTTTTTATATATTTTAGTTAACCATCTTATACTCATACATATATTTTTTACAAATAACATTACACATAATAATTTTAAATCTATTAAAATTACATACTTACAGTCTATTCTATCTATTACATAAAGAATAAAATATCAAAACCTATACGAGCATTGATAATGGATTTTCTAATAATTCCTTTAAATCCTTTAAGAATTTCGCCGCTACTGTACCATCTATTATTCTGTGGTCTGATGTTAATGATAAATTCATTATAGGTTTTATTTTAGCCTCTCCATTTACTGGAACAAACTTATCTTGAGTTGCTCCCACACCAAGTATCGCACTTGAAGGCATATTTATTATAGGCGTAAATGTTGTTATACCATACATTCCAACATTGCTTATAGTAAATGTATTTCCTTCTTGGTCTGCTGGTAAAAGCTTTCCTGTTTTTACTTTTTCAGCAAGTTCTTTGCTTTCTTTGGCTATTTCTTTTAACGATTTTTTATTTACATTTTTTACTACTGGGACATATAAACCTTCATCTAGTCCAACAGCAATAGCTATATTTATATCTTTATATCTAAATATTCCACTATCCGTCCATGCTGAATTTAATGCTTGATGTTTTGGAAGTACTCTAGATACAGCCATTACTATTAAATCTGTCATTGTTAATTTTACTCCAGTTGATTCTTTTACTGTATCTATTAATTTTGCTCTAAGTGCTTTAAGCTCTGTAGCATCTACTTCTATATTGAATGTAAATACAGGAGCGCTGAAGTAGCTTTCTGACATTCGTTTTGCTACAGTTGCTCTCATTGAATTTGGCTTTTCAAACTCTCCTTCTACAGTATTAAATGTACTTAAATTTTCATATTTTGATTTTGTTTCTTTTGTATCATTATGTTTAGATACATCACTTGATACAACATTCTCTTGGGTATTTATCTTTTCTATATCTGATTTTTTTATTTTTCTATTGTATCCAGTACCTACAACATTTTCTAAATCTATATTTAAATCCTCTGCTATTCTTTTTGCTAAAGGAGTTGCTTTTACTTTATTATTTTTTAGATAATTTAACACATCTACTAGATGTATTCTTCCATTTTCTCCACTTCCAATCAGCCTATCTAACTCTATGTTGTCTTTTCTTGCTTGATTTCTGGCTGCTGGTGTGGCTTTTACTTTATTTGCCACCATTTCTATCCCTCCTTATCTAACAATTAAAGATTTTATTGCATCTTCTATTTCATCAATTCTTGGGACTACTGCTTTTTCTAGCTCTGGATTATATGGTATTGGAACATCTTTTCCACATATTCTTTTTACTGGTGCATCTAAATAATCAAATGATTCACTTTCTGTTATTAATGCTGATATTTCTCCACCTAGACCACCAGTCTTAGCTGCTTCATGGCAAATTAAAACTCTACCAGTTTTACATACGCTCTTTACGATGGTCTCTTTATCTAATGGATATAAGGTTCTTAAATCTATAATTTCTACATCTATATTTTCTTTTGATAAGTTTTCTACAGCTTCTTCAACACTTTGTAACATCCTTCCATAAGTGATTACTGTAACATCAGAACCTTCTTTTTTAATATCTGCCTTTCCAATATCAATTACATAATCTCCCTCTGGGACAATTCCTTTTTTTCTATATAACAATTTGTTTTCAACAAATATTACTGGATTATTGTCTCTTATAGCTGCTTTTAATAATCCCTTAGCATCTGCTGGTGTTGAAGGTGCAACCACTTTTACTCCTGGTACATGACAAAACCATGCTTCTAAACTTTGTGAATGTTGTTCTGCTGAACCAGTTCCAGAACCTCCAGGACATCTAACAACCATTGGAACTTGAGCTTTGCCCCCAAACATATATCTCATTTTTGCTGCTTGATTTACAATTGCATCCATAGATATTGTAACAAAATCCATAAACATTACTTCCATAATAGGTCTTAACCCAGTTGCAGCTGCACCTGCTGCTGCACCTGCTATAGCTGCTTCTGATATAGGTGTGTCTCTTACTCTTTCTGGGCCAAATTCATCTATCATTCCCACTGATACACCAAATGCGCCTCCATATATTCCTATATCTTCTCCCATAAATACTACATTTTCATCTCTTCTCATTTCTTCTGACATTGCTTCTTTTATTGCTTGTGCATATGTTAATTCTCTTGTACTCATTTTTATTTTCCTCCTTTACTATTTTTAGTCTGCATATACATCTTCTAATAAAGATTCTATTTTTGGATTTGGGCTATTTTGAGCAAATTCTACTGCGTCTTCTATTGATTGTTTCGCAAAATCGTCAATTGTATCTAATTCATTTTCATTTGCCATATTATTTTCTATAAGATAATTTCTTAAAAATTTTATAGGGTCTTTTGCCTTCCACGATTCTATCTCTTCTTTCGTTCTATATACATTTGCATCTGATTTTGAATGACCTAACCATCTATAAGTCCTACTTTCAATTAATACAGGCCCTTCTCCTCTTCTACATTTTTCAGCAGCTTTTTGTACTGTTTCATATACTTCTATTGGATTATATCCATCTATTGATATTCCTTCTATGCCATAAGATGCTGCTCTTGTAGCAACACTATCTATATTCATATGACGTTTTATACTTGTTGACATACCATATAGGTTGTTTTCACAATAAAATATTATTGGTAATTTCCATATTGATGACAAGTTTATTCCTTCATGAAATGTACCTTCATTTGATGCACCATCACCAAAACTGCATAAAACTATTTTTCCTGTCTTTTTATATTGTTGTGTAAGTGCAGCTCCAGGAGCTATAGTAAGACCCCCACCTACAACCCCATTTGCCCCTAAGTTACCTGACTCAATATCTGCTATATGCATTGAGCCTCCTTTTCCTTTGCAAAATCCAGTCTCTTTTCCCATAAGTTCAGCCATCATTTTATTTAAATCTATTCCCATTCCTATAAATTGGCTATGTCCTCTATGAGTTAATGAAACCAAATCGCCTTTTTCTAATGCCATTACCGCGGCTACACTTGAAGCTTCTTGACCTACTGATAAATGAGTTGTTCCATGTACCATACCTCTTGCAAAAAACCAACTAACTTTCTCTTCAAACTTTCTAGCTTGATTCATTCTCTTATACATTTCAAGCAATGTTTCTTTTGATACTGTCATATAAATTCCCTCCTATTAATTTTTATCTATCTTTTTATTAGTCACAATCTTCCAATAATTTAAGTGCTAAACTGTGATTAATTGCTAAACTATTTATAAATTTGGCTTTTAATGATGCTTTTATCGCTTCTATTTTTTCATCTCCTGAAGCAACGCCTATTGTTCTTTTTACCTTTTTCAAATCATTTAGTTTTACCCCTAATACTCTTTGATTAAATTCAAGTATTGAAGTTTTTCCTTCCTTATCAAAAGCTTGCAAACAAATTGCGCCTATTGAGTTATACTTTTTTAAATCGTCTATATCTTCTTCATGCATATATCCTGAAGCCATTATTGTTGAGTTTAAACTCATGGGATTTCCTATACCTACAATTGCAATAGTCGTTTTATCTATTAAATCTAGTACTTCTTTAATTTTTTCATCTTTACAAAGTTTTTCTTTTGTAGATAAATCAGACATCACAGCAGGAGCATGTAATAACTTAAAATCTCCTCCAAAAGCTCTTGCTAAACTTACAGCTATTTGATTTGCATGTATATCTATTTCATTATCTCCAATCCCACCTAATAAAGGTATAAATGTAACATTTTTACAGTTATTTTTTTCTACATATCTAGGAATTTCTTTTAGAGTTGTTCCTATGGAAACCCCAATTATATCATTTTCTTTTACTACTCTAGTAAGATATTCAGACACAGCTCTTGCCAGTTCTTGTTTTTGTGTTAATGAATCTTGTTTATCATCTACTACTATGACTTCTTTTAATTTATATTTTCTTTCTAAACTTCTTTCTATTTTTTGATAGTCATTTTTTAAAACATCGACTATTTGTATTTTTACTATTCCTTGCTCAAAAGCTTCTTTTAATATTCTTGATATTGTTGGTCTTGATATTCCCAATTGATTTGCTATTTCTTGTTGATTCAAATTATCTTCGTAATAAAGTGAACAGCATTTCATCATTAACCTTAAGTCTCCAATTTTTTTCATTTCCCTTCCTCCAAAATCAAGATTTTTTAATTATTTTTACATTTGTTCAATGTTTTTACTTAATTTCAATAACATTATAAAAGTGGTATCTATAAAATGTCAACTGTTTTTTTTGTATAACAAAAAATATACTGTTTTACAATAAAATATAGATTCTCCTATATAAAAAGGTGAATCCTGATATACAAGATTCACCTTTTTATAAGAATATTTTATTAGTAGTAAGAATGTACATGAATATACCATATTTTATAAGTCATATTGACTTTATTTGAAAAATTAGTTTTTAATATAAATCTATATCATAACTCATAATTTTATAAACATTAATAAAATTATTTTTTATTTCTTGTTTATATTAAATATTGAAGTATCAAAATTAATCTTATATACTAAATTTATGGAGGTGAAACAAATGAAAATAGGTGATTTTTCAAAATTAACAAAAGTCTCAGTACGAATGTTGAGATATTATGATAAGAAAGGAATTTTAAAACCTGAATACATTGACTCCTATACAGGTCACCGATTGTATTCAACTAATCAAGTCCCTTTGCTTCAAAAAATTATAATGTTAAGAGACTTAAATTTTAGTATCGTAGAAATAAAAGATATAGTTGACCATTGGAATCAGCAGTATCTTTTAGATAAAATGTCAAAAAAATTAAATGCAACCTATGAATACATAGAAGAAGAAAAACTTCGTGCCAACAAACTAAAAGAGGCAATTGAGCATATTCAAAAAAATGAAATTGAAAAACATTACAATATATCTTTAAAAAAAGTAGAAGAAATTCCTATCATTTCATTGAGAAGAAAGATGAACAGCCCTTTTGAGGAAGAACTCCTTTGGAAAGAGCTAACTGATTTTGTCATACAGAATAATATTACTATTGACCAGACTAGATACAATAATATAGCTATTTATCATGATACTGAACATGCAGATGATAGAGTTGACATTGAAGTTACTTTCATTGTAAAAAAACTTGGAACTTCTTCTGGTAATATTTGTTTTAGAATGTTGGAATCTGTTGAGGTCATGGCTTCAATGATGGTTTATGGCCCTTACTCTAATCTTGAGGTTGCTTATTCCTCCTTTGTGCAATGGCTAATTGAACACAATGAATATTCAATTGGTGATTATTCACGCCAAATTACCATTGTTGATTATAGACATACAGATAACCCACAAGAATACTTAACTGAAATTCAAATTCCTCTAGTTTTAATCGATTCTATCTGATTTATTGGATAGAATTGTTTTCTTTTGTATTAGTATGCTTCCACCTAAAAATGCCAGAAATAATCCAGGTATGATAAAAGCACTGCTCAAATTTATAGAACTTAATGGACCAAATATAAGCATACCACATGGTGTAGCCAAAGTTCCCAATAAGTCTACATAGGAGAAAATACGTCCCATATATTCTAATTGTGTTTCTTTCTGGATAATTGTAATGAGTGGCGTATAATAGAGAGGGCTTCCTATACCCATAACAAGCATACTCGCCATAAACAGATGAACTTGTTTACTAATTACTACTAAAATCATCATCAAGCCAAATAAAAGAGCAGAACAACCAATTAGCTTAAAATGGGAAATTTGAATCTTTTTATAACCCATTACTAGACTTGATACCAGTGCTCCTACTGAAAAAGCAATTTCGATTCCACTTAATATCCACACTTTTTCTCCCAAATTATTCGAAGCTAGAAGAGGAGTTAGTTGAGAAGCAGGAACAACTAGAAATTGAAAAACTGTATATAGTATTAATATACTTTTCAATGTTCTTGAGCGAGACAGATATTGAAATCCTTTTTTCATTTCTCTTATACTATTTTCTGCTATATTTTTATCTGTTTCTTGTATTGAAATGGTTGACAATAAACCAACACCAATAAGTGCAGTCACAACATCAATAAGAAAAACTTCTCCTAATGGTAACATAGTTAATGCCAATCCTCCTAAACCAGGAGAGATAAGTTGTATTATACTCCAAATAGTTGTTGAATAGCTATTTGCTCGCAATAATTCCTCTTCTGGAATAAATAATGGAAGGATACTTTTTGAAGCAGGTAATTGAATTCCAGTCCCCAAAGACCTTAAAGTATTAAAAATGTAAATCCATAAAATAGACTGATAACCTAAAAAGTATAAAATTGCTAAACAGAGTGTAGCTACTGCAATAAAAATATCAGACAAAATAATAATCTTTTTCATGGAGAAACGGTCTGCAATTATGCCTCCTGCTAGCATAACGAGTGCTTGCGGGAGAAATGTAGTTATTGTGATTCCCGCAATACTAATTCCTGAGTTTGTTTGAAGAGTGACATGCCATATCATTGCCAAAGATACAATAGAGGAGCCTAGCATGGAGATTGTTTGACTAAGCATGTAAGCAGTCAATTTCATTTGCCAACTTTTTTCTTTTCTCATATATTTCTCCTCCTATAAAAATCTTCCAGTTATGCTATCATGGTTATTTTTTATATCATTAGGTGTTCCAAAAGCAATGATTTCTCCTCCTTGAGCACCACTATTAGGGCCTACATCAATTATCCAATCAGATGCATTCATGATTTCAGTATTATGTTCAATAACCAACAAAGAGTGTTGTTCCTCTACTAATTTTTTAAATGTAATTAGTAAATTTTCAATATCTTGAAAATGAAGACCTGTAGTAGGTTCATCTAGGATATATAGCATTCGCTTTTTCGTTTTTGCTCCCAATTCTTTGGCTAACTTCATTCTTTGAGATTCTCCACCACTCAGACCCAAAGTACTTTGTCCTAATTTTAAATAACCTAGCCCAACATCCTCTAATATAGATAATTTCCTAAATACTTCAGAATTGTCTTTAAAAAACTCTTTTGCTTCTTGTACTTCCATGGAAAGAATATCTGCAATAGATTTTTCTTTGTATAAAATTGATAAAATTTCTTTTTTATATCGTTTCCCACCACATTCAGAACAAGTTACCCAACTATCAGCCATATATTGTAAAGTGATTTTTGTTTTTCCTAATCCTTGACAATTGGAGCATTGACCGTTTTTGCTGTTAAAACTAAAATAACTATCATCAAATAATCTCATCTTGGCTTCTGGTGTTTGAGCAAATATATAACGAATATCATCAAAAATATTAATATAAGTGGCTGGAGTAGAGCGATTTGATTTTCCTACAGGTGTTTGGTCCATAGTTATGAAGCCATCAATCTGCTCTGTTCCAGTTAGTTCACCATATTTTTTATTACGATTAATCTTCTCATTTATTTTTTCTTCTAATGCTGGTATTAAACTATGAAAAATAAGTGAACTTTTTCCAGAACCACTCACACCTGTAATACAACACATACAGTTCAGCGGAATTTCTACATCAATATTTTTTAAATTATTAGCATTACATCCTTTTAAGCTTAGCCATTTTTTAGGTGCTTGTTTAGTTAGTGTACCTTTTTTCTCTGTTAGTTGAAGATACTGACCTGTAATAGAGTTTGGATTTTCTATGATTTGTTGAACAGTTCCTTTCGCAATTATTTTTCCTCCATTTGTACCTGCACCAGGCCCTACATCAATAATATAATCTGCCTCTAGCATGGTATCCTTGTCATGTTCTACGACAATAACAGTGTTGCCCTTATCTCTTAGTTCTTTCATCATCTGAATCATTAAATGATGATCTCTAGGGTGTAATCCAATAGAAGGTTCATCTAAAATATAGGTTAATCCAATTAATTCACTACCTAATTGGCTAGATAAACGAACACGTTGTAATTCTCCACCTGATAATGTTGGTGCTGTTCTTTCAGTAGTCAAGTAGTGTAGCCCAACTTTTAGTAAATAACTAACTCGAATTTCTAGTTCTATTAGTATATCTTGTACAATCTTTATTTCATTTTGTTGAAGGTAGTTTGGTAATTCAGATAACCAATCCCATAATTGTTCTATTGTCAGCTTAGTTAGTTCAGGAAATCTGTAACCTTGAATTGTGGTAAACCTTGCTTCTGTGCTAAGTAGTTCACCATTACATGTATGACATGGTACCTCATCCATGTATTGTTGTGAAGCATTGTTATTTGTACTAGACTCTCTAAAAAGTCGTTGGATATGATTAACAGCTCCAGAAGCAGGTCTTTTGATTTTTGCTAATCTACCTTTTGATTCATAGCTAAATTCATATATTTTATTTCCAGTACCATATAAAATAGCATCAATAAATTCCTTGGGAAGTAAGTTCCAAGGTGTAGATAAATCAATATTTTGATATTCTGCAATTGCAAATAATTCGCCTACCATCCAGTTTCCTGTTAACTTTTTACCTCTTAATTTTCCCCAGTAATAAGTGGCTCCATCTAATATGGAAATATTCGGATTTTTTACGATTAATTGAGGGTTAACTTCATAAATAATGCCTAGACCATTACACGTATGACATGCTCCTGTATGGGAATTAGCATTGAATGTTGAAGTATTTATTTTTGAAAAAAGAGTTTCACAATGCGGGCAATAATTCTTTGTTTTGTTCTTTTTCTTTAAAGGAACTTTACAGTATGGGCAATAGCTTCTCCCAATTGAAACAAATAGCATTCGTAAATAATCCCAAATACCAGTAAGAGTTCCTACTGTAGAACGTGGATTCTGACTTCCTTTTTTCTGCTCAATCGCAATTGTAGGTGTTAATCCTTGAAGCAAATCAAACTCAGGCTTTTGAATTTGTTCTTGTAACTTTGCAGCATTGCTTAGATTCTCAAAATAACGTCTTTTTCCTTCTTCATAAATTGTATCAAAAGCTAAGGATGATTTCCCACTGCCACTTACCCCTGTAATTACTGTAAACTTATTTTTGGGAATACTCACTTCTATATCATTTAAATTATTTTGTCTCCCTCCTTTTAAATAAATTGTATCTTTGTTAGAAGAAGGTATGTATTTACTAGGTATTTTCGAAGTCTTAGCAAGTTTAAACTTTTCCTCTAATTCTGTGGGATTGCTAAATTGTTTTGATTCTAAAGAACCTAATAATTTAAGTTGAGAAAAAATAGATGCAATGTATTCTTCTGGTAATTTAGAAATCAGCTCATTTATGTCACTTATCTTCATATCTTTATCGGATAGTATTTCGGCTATTTCATCCAATAAATTTTTTTCTTCTCTAGTTAGTTGACTGTATTTTTTTGTACTCAATTCTGTCCATAAATCCCAAGGAAGTAACTCCAATCCAATGACATTATTAAAATCATGTATAAGATTTCCTTTTACTGAGTGCCACCCTTTCCAGTTTTTGTTGTATCCAAAATCATCTTGATGAGTAGTACCTTGTCGGCAACTTATCCAAGCTTCTGCTCCTGTTAAAAATCCATTTTCTTTACTAATATCATGAGTATCAAAGTTAAGTTGGAAGTGTTTCTTCTGAATCTCATCAATCTGAGCATCAATTTTTATCCATCTTTTTTGTATTTTATTGTAGTATTCAACAATCCAATGATCCTCATAAGGAATCTCACTTTGAAAGTAGTTAGCAAACCCTGCTCTCATTCTGGCTTCGTAACCTTTATACCTAAGAAAAGAAACAAGTAGTAAAGAATAATCTCTACACATACCCACAAGTCGTTGCTTTGGCTCTCTAGGTATAGTTAATGATTGAGAATTTATCCTCATAATCTTCTCTAACATTTGAAAAACTGTACGTAGTAATTCCTCTTCTGATTGTTGCTTACTAAATGATACTCCATATAGATTTCCATGTTCTCCATGAATAATTAACTTTTGAACAATTTCTAATAATTCAGTTGGAGTATTAGGAAGATTCTTATATTCCTTTTCAAATCTTGCAGGATTAGTAATTATACTTTGATTTGTATAGTTTAATATTTCCATCATCATTCACCTCTCTAAATAGAGATTACAACATGACACAGTGTCAGTAGCAATGGGTATTTTTTATTTATTTTTTATTAGTAAGTATATATTGTATTTACATAAAAAAGAGTGTCTCATCTATAATCTTAAAAAATTATTTTGAGACACTCTCTTTAGTTATATTATATAAAAATCAATTTAAATTAATATTTTAATCTTTATATAGCAATATCTATAATTTATTCTTTTAATACTGTCATATTTATACTTAATATAATCATAGGTACAATTACATATATAAAAGCTGTAGCTGACGAAACTATACCAGAATCATTTACTAAAAGAGTAATAAAGCATCCTACTACTGATGCTATAAACCCTTTAAATACAATTGGATATTCGTTAATTAATTTTTTGAAATATCTAATTTGAGTAAGCATAAGTACTAAAATTACTCCTATTCCAGTTAATAATATATTTACCCATGCACTGGTCTGAGCTAATTTTAAATTCATTTCTATCTTTCTACTAAATGTTTGTATTATTTCTCCTGGACCATTAAAGTAAATATCTTTTACAAACATCCCTAAATGTGAGTTGCTTCCTGAAACTATATCTATTGTTACAAAAACTCCTAAAACAAGTAGTACTGCTATGCCTAACAATATAACTTTTTTAAAATCTATCTTTACATCATATATCAATAATATAAATAGTAAAAATGCTACACATTCAGAAATAGCACTTCCTACATTTGCTCCCATAATTGGAGATGCGCTAGTAATTAAAATAGCTAAAGAAAAGACTATTACAGACCATTTTGGTATCTTTTTATATGTCAATAAAATTGCAAATGTAAAAATTGCACTACCTATTGCCACACCTTGATATTCATTTCCTACACCATAATATCTAGCTCCAATTATACAATCATAGCTCATTACATTACTTTTCATTAGATATGCACCGAGTGCAGAATCTATAACCATAATCAATATAGTTAATCCTGTAAAGAATAGAATATTTTTTAGGTCATTTTTTATTAAAACTTTACTTATTAGATATATAGTAAGTGTTATTATAATTATGCCTAAGGAAATTGCTACTGGTGTTTTAAAATTCATTATTGGGGTTATCATAAATGATAGAGGCATTACTATTCCTATTTTCAAAAGTTCTTTTAGTATAAAGTATGTTGTTTCTTTGTGTTTTTTTGATATATGTTTTCTAAATAAAATTGCAATCATAGCAACTATCCACGACAAAAAAACTACATTTACGAAACCATTTAATATCACAGACCTTATACTTGAAATAGATACTATCTTTTGATATTCATCCATTAAATATTCTTTATTATCATCTCTATTGATAAGTTCATACTTTCTTCCAACCATATTTGGATTTTTCAAATCAAAATTATCTAGTATATCTACTCCTACATCTAAGTTAGTTACAATACCCTCTCTTCTAGTAGTTGAAGATGACAATAATCCTTTTCCATCTCCACTTAACTTTATTATTGGAGAAAGTCTTCTTTTATTTTTATAATCTAAATCACTTGGAAATGCACTAGCTATATAAACAGTATCATTTGCTCCAACCATAGAAAATATACTTTTTAAATATTCATCTATATTTTTTTCTATCTTGTCTTTCATGTTTTTATATGTTTTTTCATTCAAGTTTGGTTTATATGAATCTAACCTATATGTATCTCCAAGCTCTACAAAAACTACATCACTATTTTTATAAGCTTCTTTAGTTTCAGCAACAAGCTTAGTATAATCAGTTGATATTCCATAAGGCATAGATAAATCTTTTTTATTGATATTATCTACATTTCCATAAGGAATTCTACCATACTCATCCATAGCTGTTAGGCATAAGTTTCTACTTTTTATAAGTTGACCATTTTCAACTATATCTGAATTTCCTAATACGGACGTTTTCAATTCATTTTCAGATAAGCTTTGACCTAATGAACCTAATGTAGAACCATATTCTCCAAAGTTCAGATTCTCATTTATTGACATATTTATAGTCAAATCATTTATACCTTTTGCTTTTTTACCTGTAACTGATTCAAAAACTATATTTCTATCTTTACTTGAGCTTTCAAAATTAATATCTTCTTCATTAGCTACATTGGCTCTTCCACCAGCACCCATACTGGCATATGACCTTCTATCATCACTACCTTTATCGCCTCTTATGTTCATCAAGCCAATATATCCTCTATCTTCTAGCTCTTCTCTCAATGATTTTATTCTTAACATATTGTTCATACTAGTTCTATTCATATCTATAAATATTACTTTTCCATGCGTTGGTATATCATCTGCAAAGCTATACTGACTCATCGATGTTAATATTATGATAAATGTTGCTAAGAAAGATATAATCTTTTTTCTCATAAATTCTCCCTGCTTTCTGATTTAAATCCTCACACTTAAGAATACATTAAACATTGTCGTTATAAATAAATAAATTTGGACCATCTATTTACAATAAACAGCCCAAATTTTAGGTTTATTTGAATATATCAATTTTTAGGTTTTGCAAATATCATTCTACCAGCAGGAGTTTGAAGAACAGAAGTTACTAAAACTTTTATAGTCTCATTCATATGTTTTCTTCCTCCATCAACAACTATCATAGTTCCATCATCTAGATATGCAACACCCTGTTGAGCTTCTTTTCCTTCTTTAACCACTTGGACAACCATATCTTCACCTGGTATTGCAACTGGTTTTATAGCATTAGCCAACTCATTTATATTTAATACTTCAACACCTTGAAATTGAGCAACTTTATTTAAGTTATAATCATTAGTAACAACTTTTCCATTTAATACTTGGGCAAGTTTTAATAATTTACTATCAACTTCTGCTATCTCATCAAAGTCTCTTTCACTTATTTCAACCTCTATATTTAATTCTTTCTGAATTATATTTAATATATCCAGACCTCTTCTACCTCTTACTCTTTTCAAATCATCTGAAGAATCTGCAATATGTCTTAGCTCTTCCAAAACAAAAGCAGGGATAATAAGTTTTCCTTCTATAAATCCTGTTTTACAAATATCAGCTATCCTTCCATCAATTATTACGCTTGTATCTAATACTTTTGGAGGTATTGCCTTTACTTCTTTTTTATTATCTTTGTCTTTATCCTTATCTTTAATAGGATTTGCCAATCTTCCTAATTTTCCAATATTAAATAAATCATTTTTACTTTTAAGCGCAACTTTCATTCCAAGATATCCTAGGAATAAATATAATAGTAATGATAATATTCCACCTACTATTGGTATTCTATTTACTAATCCACTTAACAAATATGCAATTACAAATCCTACTATAAGACCCATAGACCCTAATAATATATCTGTTTGAGGATATTTTGATAGTTCTTTATCCACTACTTTAGCAATTTCTTTTGTTCTATTCACAACCCATGGCTCTATAAGATATCCTAAAATAGCTATTACTATACCTGCTACTACAGCAGCTATATAGCCATAAGTTTCTTTTCCAAATGTTAATATTTCAAAATCTCTCATCAATGTTAAATAGGTCGTTATACCTATCGTAAATCCAAGTAAAATAAACAATATCCTTGTTACTTTCCTTATCAATGCTTCACCCCCTAGTTATACTTATCTATTATAGACCAAAGTGTATATTATATTCAAGAAAAAAGTAGTAAAATTCACTTAAAATTCATTATATGTGTCTATCTAATAATACTAATTGTTTCATTTTTATAAGTCCATTTTTTATATATGTTGCTCTTATTTCACCTATTCCTTCAACTTCATCTAACTCTTCAATAGACGCATCCAATATTTCTTGGAAGTTTTCAAAATAATTTACTAAGTTTTCTATTATTGCTGTTGGTAGTCTGTGTATTTTGCTAAGAATTCTATAGCCTCTTGTTTTGATAGGCATATCCATACTTTCTGAAAATCCACTATACCCTAATAGTTTTGCCATATTAAATAATTCTATTAGTTCTTCTGAATTTAAATTTTCAACTTTTTTCATAAGTTCTTTTATTTCAGTATTTTCTTTGTTATAATCTTTGAATATTAATTTCTGATCTATTCTAGTTGTACCCATTAATTCCTCTAATTGCATGCTTACTAAAGTTCCTTCATCCCCCAGTTCTATCACATATTTTTCAATTATACTTGTAACTCTCATTACCATTTCCATTTTCTGCATGACTAATGCTACATCATAAATAGTTACCAAATCATTAAACTCTAAAGCATTTAAATTAGTTATAGCTTGGTCTAATACTGTTTTATATTTTTCTAAAGTTTGTATTGCTTGATTTGCTTTAGTAAATATCTTAGATATATCTTCGACCACATACTTCTCATTTCCTCTATAAACTGTTATAACATTTCTTCTTTGTGAAATTCCTATAACTATAGCACCAGTTTGTTTTGCTACTCTTTCTGCCGTCCTATGTCTAGTTCCAGTCTCTGATGTTTCTATAAAGTAATCTGGTATAAGTTGTGCATTAGCAAATAATATTTTCTTTACATCACCACTTAAAACTATCGCTCCATCCATTTTGGCTAATTCATATAGATATGATGGTGAATACTCTGCATTTATAGCAAATCCTCCATCTACTATTTTCATTACATCTTCATTTGTTGCAATTACAATTAAACCGCCAGTCTTAGCCCTTAGTACATTATTTAGGCCTAATCTAAGAGGGGTTCCAGGAGATATCATTTTTAATGCATGCAGCATATTTTTATTATCCAAAAAATTCTCCATATTTATTGATTCCTCCCAAGTACTATATTTATAGCTTGTCTTAAGTTATCTACTGGCCATATTTCTATACCTTTAGTATCTTTTACAACCTCATAATTACTTCTAGGAACTACTATCTTTTTAAATCCAAGTTTTTTGCACTCAGCAATTCTTTTTTCTATAAAACTTACTGATCTAACTTCTCCTGTAAGTCCTACCTCTCCTGTAACAGCTATATCTTCATCTATAGGTATATTTCTAAAACTAGATGCTACAGAAATAGCTATTCCTAAGTCAATCGAAGGTTCATTTATCTTTATACCTCCAACTATATTTATATATACATCTTGGTTTTGTATTTGCAGACCAACACGTTTTTCTAAGACTGCTAATAACATACCAACTCTATTATAATCTACTCCTGTAGATGTTCTTCTCGCTATCCCAAAACTTGTAGGTGAAACTAATGCTTGTAATTCAAGTAACATTGGTCTTGTACCTTCTACAGTAGATATTATGACTGAGCCTGCCACATCTTTTGGTTTTTCAGATATCAAAATCTTAGACGGGTTATCAAGCTCTACTAATCCCAAGTCTCTCATTTCAAATACCCCAAGTTCATTTGTTGAACCAAATCTATTTTTAACAGCCCTTACTAATCTATATGTATTATATCTTTCACCTTCAAAATATAAAACAGTATCAACCATATGCTCTAATAATTTTGGTCCTGCTAGTGAACCTTCTTTGGTTACATGACCAACTATGAATGTTGAAATCCCCATTTTTTTAGAAATCTTCATGAATTTTGAAGTACCTTCTTTAATTTGGCTGACAGTTCCTGGTGCTGAAGATATTTCTGGACTAAAGACAGTTTGAATTGAGTCTAGAATTATTAATTCTGGATTTACACTTTCTAAATAAGATTCAATTATACTTAAATTATTTTCAGCAAATATATATAAATTTTCTGAATTAATACCTAATCTTTTTGCTCTCATTTTTATCTGTGATTCTGATTCTTCTCCAGTTATATATAAAACAGTCTTTCCTAAATTAGCTACATTACTAGAAACTTGAATTAAAAGTGTGGATTTACCTATACCAGGGTCTCCACCAACAAGTACTAGGGAACCTTTAACTATACCTCCCCCAAGTACTCTATCTAATTCTTTTATATCTGTTGTAAATCTTTCTTCTTCTTTGCTCTCTATTGAAGTTATGCTAACTGGTTTAGATGAAGATTTATCTATTATAAAGACCTCTTTTTTTGTGCTTTTTTGATCTACTTCTTCTACAAATGTATTCCACTTTGTACACTCTGGACATTTTCCAAGCCACTTAGCTGTTTCATATCCACAGGATTGACATACATATTTGGTTTTTATTTTTGCCATATTTTAATCATCCTTAATTTATTATTCTATACTACAATTTTAGCATATGTGAAAGATAATAGGTAAAGATTAAATAAAATAATTAAGGACAATGAATTATTATAGATTCATTGCCCTTAAAATTTTCTTTAAACCATAAAACTTATATCTATAAAATTTTAAAATGCAACTCTATTGAATTATTTAGTTTCAAAAACTATTTTTTCATCTTTAACTTTTGCCATTATATTGCTTCCTTTTTTTACATCGCCTCTTAAAATCGCTTCAGATAACTCATCTTCTAGTTCTTTTTGTAATGCTCTTTTAAGAGGTCTTGCTCCATATTCCAAATCAAATCCAGATTTAGAAATTAATTTTATAGCTTCATCACTCATTTCTAGTTTTATATCCATATCTTTTAGTCTTTCTTGTAATTTGTCTACCATTAAAATTACTATTTTAGATATATGCTCCACATTTAATGAATGGAAAACTATTATATCATCTATTCTATTTAAAAACTCTGGTCTGAATCTTTGCTTTAATTCACCCATTATGTTTTCTTTCATTTTTTCATATTGAGACTTTTCTTCTTCGTCTCCTTTAGCTATACTAAATCCTAAAGTTTTTTGTCTACCAATTGTAGATGCACCAACATTTGATGTCATTATCACAATAGTATTCTTAAAGTCAACAGTTCTTCCTTTTGAATCTGTTAATCTACCATCATCTAGAATTTGTAATAGAATATTAAACACATCTGGATGAGCTTTTTCTATCTCATCAAATAAAATAACTGAATATGGGTTTCTTCTTACTTTTTCAGTTAATTGACCTCCTTCATCATGACCTATATAACCAGGAGGTGAGCCTATCATTCTTGATACAGCATGTTTTTCCATATATTCAGACATATCAATTCTTATTATTTGATTTTCATCTCCAAATTGAACTTCTGCTAATGCTTTAGATAGTTCTGTTTTTCCTACTCCTGTAGGTCCTAAAAATAAAAATGAACCAATTGGTCTATTAGGGTCCTTAAGACCTGCTCTCGACCTTCTTATTGCCTTGGAAATAGACTTCACTGCTTGTTCTTGACCTATAACTCTATTGTGTAAGATTTCTTCAAGTTTTAAGAGTCTATCAGCTTCTTCCTCAAGAATTTTATTAACAGGTATTCCTGTCCATAAACCTACTACTTCAGCAATGACCTCTCCATCAACTAAATCAGAATGTTTAGATGATTTATTCCATCTTTCTCTAACATCTTCTAATTGTTTTTTAAGTATACCTTGCTCATCTCTTATTTTTGCTGCTTTCTCAAAATCTTGGCATCTTACTGCTTCTTCTTTTTCTTTATCTATATTTTCTATTTCTAATTCTAATTTTTTTATTTCAGCTGGAGGAGTATTTTCCTTTAACCTCACTTTTGATGCTGCTTCATCAATCAAATCTATAGCTTTATCTGGTAGATATCTATCTGATATATATCTAGTTGATAATTCTACAGCTGTTTTTATAGCCTCATCAGTTATTTTAACTTTGTGATGGGCTTCATATTTATCTCTCAATCCTTCTAATATTTTTATTGAATCTTCTTTACTTGGCTCATCCACCATAACTGGTTGGAATCTTCTTTCTAGTGCAGAGTCTTTTTCAACATGCTTTCTATACTCGTCTATTGTTGTTGCACCTATAACTTGTATTTCTCCTCTAGCTAAAGCAGGTTTTAATATATTTGATGCATCTATAGAGCCTTCTCCTGTAGACCCAGCCCCTATTATGGTATGCATCTCGTCTATAAATAAAATTATATTTCCATTTTTAATAACCTCATCTACAACTTCTTTAATTCTTTCTTCAAATTCTCCTCTGTACTTAGCACCAGCTAATAATGAACCCATCTCTAAAGAATACAGAGTTTTACTTTTTAGTGTTTCTGGAACATTACCTAATGCTATATTTGTTGCTAGACCTTCAGCTATAGCTGTCTTACCTACTCCTGGGTCTCCTATTAGCACAGGGTTGTTTTTGGTTCTTCTACTTAATATTTGTATCACTCTTTGTATTTCTTTTTCTCGTCCTATAACAGGGTCTATTTTATTTTGTTTTGCATATAGTGTAAGATTTCTTCCATATTTATCAAGAATTTTAGAATCTGTTTGATTTTGGTTGCCCGTGTAACTATTTTCTGATTTATATTGATTATTATCGCTCATGCCCATCATATCAATTGTTAATTGGGCTAGGGTTCTGTCATTTACACCTGCATAGTTCAAAACTTTATTGGCTATTCCTTCACCTTCTTGAATAATAGCTAATAATATATGCTCAGTTCCTATATAATTTGTTTTTAATTTATTTGCAAACATTCCTGATAGTTCCAATATTTGTTTACTTCTTGGGCTTAATACTATATCCTCTGGAATTCCTTCGCCCTTACCTTCCATATCAATTATTTTGCCTTCTAAATAAGCCTCTGTAAATCCAACTTTACTTAGAACTTTGGCAGCTATTCCTTCTTCTTCTTTTAACAGTCCTAAAAGTATATGCTCGCTCCCAACAATATTATGTCCTAAGTTTTTAGCAGACTCAAACGCTAAATCTATTGCTTTTTTAGCTCTTTGTGTAAATCTATTGAAGTTCATAATTTATCCCTCCTCTTAATTTTTCCAAAGTTTCTCTAATGTATGTTGCTCTATTTATATCTCTATTCTCAACATCATCGCTCTTATACATTATTGACTGATGTGCTGGTTGTATACCTATCATAAGTTGTTCTATAGCTTTTAAATCTAATTTTTTTATATAGTTCATTTCTATTCCCATTTTTATATTTGATAGATGGCTCATTGCCTCTGAACTACTCATTACCCTTGAATTTTCAAGTGTTCCTATTGACCTAAATATTTTATCTTCTAATTTTATACCTAATTTTTTTTGTAATATTTCTCTGGCTTTCACTTCTTTTGAAATTGCATCCTTTGTAAGACCACTTACATTTTCTATAATATTAGACTCTGTTCTTCCAAGTGTAAGCTGATTGGATATTTGGTATATATTTCCCAATGCTTCTGTTCTCTCTCCATATATGCCTCTTATTGCTATACCTATTTGTGATGAAATCTTATAAAGTTCATCCATATAGCCTAATTGACTTAATGCAGGTAAATGCATCATTACAGAAGCTCTCATTCCAGTTCCTGTGTTAGTTGGGCAAGATGTTAGATAACCCAACTTCGCGCTAAATGCATATTCTAAATTTGATTCTAATAAATCATCTATTTCATTTGCTATGTTATAAGCATTTTCTAAATTTAAATCATCACACATAGTTTGTATTCTTATGTGATCTTCTTCATTTATCATTATACTTACAGTTTTATCTTTTTTTACTATAACAGCACTCTTATCATTTTCTGCTAAGTCTGGACTTATCATATGCTCTTCAACCATAAGCATCTTTTTAGATTGGTCTAAATCTTCAATCTTATAGAAATCAAACTCTTCTTTATGTTCTAAATTAGAGTTCATAAAAGCATTTTTTACCTTTTCTATTATTTCCATAGCACACTCTTTATCTAACCTATTTGGAAAAGAATAATTGTTCAAGTTCCTAGCCAGCCTAACTCTTGATTTCATGACTATATTCTCTTTCATAATATCACTCCAATCTTAGTCAATAGAGCCTTTTAAATACTTAATCTTATCTCTAAATTGAGCAGCTAATTCATACTCTTCATTTTTTATAGCTCTATCTAAATCTTCTTTTAATTCTCTAATCTCATTTTCTACACTTATTTTATAAAAAGATTTTTTAGGTGCCTTACCTATATGTTCTATATGGCCATGTATATTTTGAAGCATTGGATTTACTTGACTGCTAAATGCATTGTAACATTCACTGCATCCAAATCTTCCGTTATTCTTAAATTCACTATATGTCATATTACATTTTTGGCAAACTAACTTTTCTTCAAGCTCTTTTTTAGGTTGAAACCCTAAGTTAGAAAATATATCCATCATTGAAAAAGGCATATCTAAATTAAAATTCATCTCTGTATTCTCTTTAGCACATTCACTACACAGATACATTTCTGTCTTTTCTCCATTGACTATTTTATTGTAATATACAGATGCTTTATTTTTATTGCATTTTTGACATAGCATAAATTATCACTCCTCTATACTAAATACTCCTATTATTATATTCTTTAAAACATTAGACCTTACCTTCTCTTTTAATTCATATACTGGCATACATAATGATTTATCATCTATTGCATATAATATTAATTTTAATTCTCTTTCACTAATTAAATTTGATTCTCTCAAACTTTCTACCAACTCTTTTGCTTTCTTATAGGATATTTGACTTCCTATTTTTTCATTCAATATTTCTCTAATATGTCCACCTTTACTTCTTCGTATTTTTTCTATCTGAACATATCCTCCGCCACCTTTTTTGCTTTCTATATAATAACCTTTATCTATGGTAAACCTCGTCGTTAAAACATAATTTATTTGTGATGGTGCACAACTAAACAAGTTTGCTAGTTCATTTCTTTGAATCTGTATACTATTATCTTCTTCCATCAAATCTTTAATAAATTTTTCAATTATATCTGTCATAGTTGCCATTTATATCACCACACACCTTTTTATTTTTGACTTTCTTTGACTACTATTTTACACCTATTATTTAAATTTTTAAAGCCCTAAATTGTGTAAATTTATTTTTTTCATAATAATTTAAATGTAAGTGTCTATCTTGTATTAAATATAAGCTTCTACTTCTTACATTTATAACAATTAAGTTTTAAAATTTCTGATTGCTAATTGATTTTTAATTTATCTATACCTTGTATTTGTAAATATACCTTCATATCATTATTATTAAACATTTCTAAAAATAATAATATAAAAAGATACTTTCTTTTATTAAAACAATTTAAGAAAGTATCTTTTATTCTTCACATTTTTTATTACTTTAATTTGATTTTTTCTTGTTTTATATAAAAACACAAAAAAACTAGATATATACTTGTTTAAAATAAGCATATACCTAGCTTTAATTACAAAATTATTTTTATATAATATATGGATATTAATTATTTAATATTCTATCTTCTTTATTACTTTGCAGTAGCTAATCCGATTATTTTTTCTGCAAATTGTGATGGAACCTCTCCATATCTTTCTAATTCCATTTCAAAGTATCCTCTACCTTGTGTCATTGCTCTTAAATCTATTGCATATTTAAATGTCTCTGCTTGTGGAGCCTCTGCAAATATTATTTGTTTTCCTTTATTATCTGGTTCCATACCAAATATTTTACCTCTTCTTTTGTTTATATCTCCCATAACATCTCCCATATATTCCTCTGGAACAGTTATCTTAAGTTTCATAATAGGCTCTAATAATATTGGATGAGCTTCCTCCATACCTTTTTTAAACGCTGCACTTGCTGCCATCTTAAAAGCCATTTCAGAAGAGTCTACATCATGGTATGAACCATCATAAAGTGTAGCCTTTATATTTGTAACAGGGAAACCAGCCAATACTCCTTTTTGCATAGAATCTTTTAAACCTTTTTCTACTGCTGGTATATATTGTTTTGGTACAGAACCACCAAATATTTCTTCTGCAAATTCAAAATCAGATTCACATCTTTCAAATCTTATCTTTACATCTCCATATTGACCATGACCACCTGATTGTTTCTTATGTTTCCCTTGTACATTAGCTGTTTCCTTTATAGTTTCTCTATAAGGAACTTTAAGGTCATTTAATTCAACATCTACCCCAAACTTATCTTTCATTTTATTTTTAATTGTTTTTATGTGAAGTTCCCCTTGTCCTCCTAAAAGAGCTTGTTTTGTCTCTGTATTTCTATACCAATGTAATGTAGGGTCTTCCTCTACAAGTTTGTTTAATACAGCAGCTACCTTTTCCTCATCACCCTTATTTTTAGGATTGACAGCATAATATATTTGTGGCTTAGGGAAATCTATCTTATCTAAAGCTTCTGTATCTTTATCTACAGATATCGTATCTCCTGTTTTTAGAGAGTTAACTTTAGTTATTACTACTACATCACCAGCCTTAGCTTTTTCTATTTCAACTAATTCACTATTTCTCAATGTATATATGTTAGCTATTTTTTCTTTTATGTTTTTGTTTATATTAAAAATTTCTTTATCTTTAGAGATTGCACCTTGAGTAATTTTTATATATGACATTTTTCCTACAAATGGGTCAACCATAGTTTTAAATACTAACCCTTTAAATGGCTTACTCTCTTCTGTAAATATTGGTTCTAGATAATTTGATATTGTATCTAGTATTTCTTTTGTTCCTATATTATTTATAGTTGAGCCACATATTACAGGTATAATATCACCTCTTTGTATCCCTATAACAATACCTTTTTGTATTTCTTCTGTAGTTAACTCTTCTCCATTAAAATACTTATCTAATATTTGGTCATCTGTTTCTGCTATAAGTTCCATTAAAGCTTCTTTTACACTCATAGCTTGTTCTTTAAATTCGCCTTCTAAATCATCTATATTTTCAAATACATTATGCAACTTGACAAAGTTTTTATCTTTGTATATAGGACTTATCATTGGAACTATCTTATTATTGTATTTTTCTCTTAACATTGCTATTGCATCTTTATATCTTGCTTTTTCATTATCTATTTTATTTATAAACATTATCTTAGGAATACTCTCAGTTAGTTCTAATGATTTCTCTGTACCAACTTGAATAGGTGCTGTTGCATCTATTACTATTATTGCTGCATCACTTGCTCTAAGAGATGATACAACGTCTCCGCTAAAGTCAAAATATCCTGGTGTATCCAATAAGTTAAACTTATAGTCATTGTATTCTATAGGTATTAATCCCATACTATAAGTCATATTTACCTTGTCAGTTAATTTAGGTATCTTATTAGTGTTTGCTGTGTAAGCTATAGTTTCGATTAGATTTGTTTTACCACATCCGCTATGTCCTAGTACCGCTACATTTCTCAACATGTTACTATCATAAACCTTCATATAAGCACCCACCTTTTAAATTTATGTATTTTCTCTTAGCTGTTATTTCCTAAGAAATAGTCTAGAAAATGTTTATTATTTTTAGAATTTTTAGATAACATTTTCCTTACTAGCTTTATTTCTACATAGGGATATAATTTTCCTCTTTTTTTTAACAAATATTTAATTTAAATAAATAAAAACACTCTAAATATTTAATAAAAATATTTTAGAGTGTTTTATAAGTTGTTTTAGTTCAATTATTTCATTATCATTAATAACTGTTTATCTTCAACCATGTCATCTTCTTTTACTTTGATTGATTTAATTACTCCATCAGTCTTAGCAACTATTATAGTTTCCATTTTCATTGCTTCTATAACTATTAATGGTTGATTTGCTTTTACTTCATCTTCTTCTTTAACCATTATTTTTATAACTTTTCCTGGTATACTTGCTCCGATTTGAAGAGGATCATTCATATCAGCTTTCTCAACATTAGTAACTTTTCCAGAGAAGTTTCTATCTTTTATTTCCACTTCTCTAACCATTCCATTTAATTCAAAACCTATAGTTCTAAATCCATCTTCTTTAACTTCACCAATTTCAACTAATCTTATTGTTAATACTTTACCTTCTTCTATTTCTACTTCACATTCTTCATTTTTATTTAATCCATAGAAGAATACATCACTTTCAAGTTTAGATATATCATTATAATGTTGTAAATGTTTAATATAGTCTTCATAAACTTTTGGATATAAAGCATAACTTATAACATTTCTTATATTTGCATTTATATCATATTTTTCATTTAGATATTTCGCTATGTCATCAAAATCTTCTGCTGGTAATAATGAACCTGGTCTTACTGTAATAGCTTCTTCACCTTTTAAAACTACTTCTTGTAAATCTTTTGGTACTCCACCTTCTGGTTGACCAATCATACCTTTACAGTAGTCTACAACAGAATCTGGGAATGATAAGTTTTTACCTTCTTCTATTATATTATTTTTATCTAATTTATTTTTAGTCATAAAGATAGCTAAATCCCCTACAACTTTTGAAGATGGTGTTACTTTTATTATATCTCCTACAACTTCATTAGCTTCTTTATATTTTTCTTTAACTTCATCAAATCTATTAACTAATCCTAAACTATCAGCTTGAGGTTTTAAGTTTGTATACTGACCTCCTGGTATTTCAAAATTGTATATTTCTGCACAAGAGTTAGTTAAGTCACTTTCAAATTTATTATAAACTTTTCTTAAATCCTTATAGTATTTTCCTAACTCATCATATCCAAATAAATCTATACCTGTATCTCTTTCTGTATTTTTAAGAGCTTCTACTATTGCATTAAGCGATGGTTGACTTGTAAGTCCTGCCATAGATTCTAATGCAGCGTCAATTATGTCTACACCAGCTTCTGATGCCATCAAACAAGTTGCTACACCATTTCCACTTGTATCATGAGTGTGTAAATGTATTGGCGCTTTTACATTTTTCTTTAGTTCTTTAACTAATGTATAAGCAGAGTATGGTTTAAGAAGTCCTGACATATCTTTTATTGCTATTATATCTGCTCCTAAGCTTTCTAACTCTTTTGCCATCTTAATGTAATATTCTAAGTCATATTTAGTTTTAGTCTTATCTAATATATCACCTGTATAACACATAGTTGCTTCAACTATTTTTCCAGTTTCTAGAGCTGTATTAATAGATGGTTTCATATTTTCAACCCAGTTTAATGAGTCAAATATTCTAAATACATCTATACCTTGTTTAGCAGACTCTTTTGTAAATTCTTCTATTACATTATCTGGATAGTTTTTATATCCAACTCCATTTGATGCTCTAAGCAACATTTGGAACATTATACTTGGTATCTCTTCTCTTAGTTTTTGTAATCTACGCCAAGGTGACTCTTTTAAGAATCTATATGCAACATCATAAGTAGCTCCACCCCACATTTCAAGTGAGAATAAATCTTTTTGATATTTTTCTGTTGGCTTAGCAGCTTTTAATAAATCATATGTTCTTAATCTTGTTGCCAATAATGATTGATGTGCATCTCTCATTGTTGTATCTGTTAATAATAGTTTTTTATCATTTTTTATTTTTTCTATATATGCAGATTTACCTAACTTATCAAAAAGTATCTTACTTCCTTCTGCCTTTGAACCTTCTTTATTCATTCTTGGTTCATGTAACGCATCAAATAATGGTTTTTCTTGACAAGCGTTATCATTTACAATTACATCACCTATAAATTGAAGTAATTTTGTTCCTCTATCTTTACTTTCTGTTATTTCAAATAAATCTGGATTTTCATCTATAAATTTAGTACTGCATTTACCATTTGAGAATATAGGATTATTTAAGACATTAACTAAAAATCCTACATTAGTCTTAACACCTCTAACTCTAAGTTCTTTTATAGATCTTATAGTTTTACTTATTGCTCCTTGGAATGTTCTATCCCAAGATATTGTCTTAACCAATAAACTATCATAGTGAGGGCTTATGTTTGCTCCTGTAAATCCATTTCCACCATCTAGTCTTATACCAAATCCTGAACCAGTTCTATAAACTTGAATTTTACCTGTGTCTGGCATAAATCTATTTTTAGGGTCTTCTGTAGTTATTCTACATTGTATAGAATATCCTCTTATTTCAACATCATCTTGTGATTTTATATTTATTTCTTCACTATCTAAGCTGTATCCTTGAGCTATTAATATTTGACTTTGAACTATATCTATTCCTGTAACCATTTCTGTTACAGTATGTTCAACTTGTACTCTTGTATTCATTTCTATAAAATAATGGCCACCATTTGCATCTACTAAGAATTCTAATGTTCCCGCATTAGAATAGCCTACATATTTTGATAACTTGACTGCATCATCACATATTTCTTTTCTTACTTTTTCATCTAATGAAAATGCTGGTGCATATTCTATTATCTTTTGATGTCTTCTTTGAACAGAACAATCTCTTTCGTATAAATGAACTATATTTCCATAGTTATCCCCTAATATTTGAACTTCTATATGTTTTGGGTCAGCTATATATTTTTCTATGAATATAATATCTTCACCAAAAGCTTTTCTTGATTCACTACAAGCAGTTTCATATTCAAGCTCTAAATCTTTTTCATGATGTACGATTCTCATACCTCTACCGCCACCACCATTAGATGCTTTTATCATAACAGGATAACCTATTTTGTTTGCAACTTCTTTTGCTTCTTCAGTACTTCTTATTGCTTTTTCCACCCCTGGTATAGTTTGAACATTAACTTCTTTTGCAATTTTTTTAGAGTTTATCTTATCCCCCATCATATTCATTACTTTAGATGATGGACCTATAAAAGTAATTCCATTTTCTTCACATTTACGAGCAAATTCTGCATTTTCTGCTAGAAAACCGTATCCTGGATGTATAGCATCAACTTTTTTTCTCTTTGCTAAGTCTATTATTCCATCCATATCTAGGTATGCATCTATTGGTCCTTTGCCTTCCCCTATTAAATATGATTCATCTGCTTTTGTTCTAAATAATCCATATTTATCTTCTTTACTATATATACCAACACTTTTTATCCCCAATTCTGAACAGGCTCTAAATATTCTTATAGCTATTTCGCCTCTATTAGCTACTAGTATTTTATTAAACTTTTTAAGCATACTCTATTCTTCTCCTTTATTGTTTGTGTAATATTAAAGATTATAGACTAAAATACTTTATTTTTGAAGATGTTTAAGCAAGTTCCTTAATTAATAAGATAAATTTATAAATATATATAATTTTTAGACTGTATAAATCCAATTTACCTCACTAAAATTAAGGGATTTTTTATGGAATTTCAGACAAACTTGTGTGAAAATTTCTACAATTGACCTTATTTTATACTATTTTTTTCTCTGTTTACATAATTATTTTCATCTTTACGTAATATTTCACATACTTTTCTCAATATAGTTCATATCTTAATCTATCTGTCTTAACAAACGTTTTATTACATCAGAAAGTTTTAGATGACCTAAATCTGCATATGCTATAACTAGTATTATTTTTACTATTCCTTCTACCTCATCTAATTTATATGCTCTAGCATTTATTATTGTGTACTTTGGCATAAGTTCTTCTAAATCTAGTGCAAGCTCATCAGATAAAGTCATATATTCATCAAACTTTTCCTCATCAGATAAATTAATATCTTCATCTTGTTCACTTATAGTAGCATCTAAATAATCCAAATTTATGCTTAATTGATAAGCTATTATATCTTCTCTTTTTGTGCTTTTACTTAAATCTTTCTCAACTTTAAATTTACTATTTTTATCTATGATTATTTTAAGTTCTTCACTATCAACTATTTCATTTCCTATAATTATATACAACTTTTTTACCTCCTAAATATAAATCTTTTTTAATCAAAAATAAAACCTCTAGTAAAATTACTAGAGGTTTGCACTGGTGGGATTAACAGGGCTCGAACCTGTGACCCCCTGCTTGTAAGGCAGGTGCTCTCCCAGCTGAGCTATAATCCCTCGATGTTTATATGGTGCGCCCAAAGGGACTCGAACCCCTAACCTTCTGATTCGTAGTCAGACACTCTATCCAGTTGAGCTATGAGCGCATTTTATTGGAGGCGACACCCAGATTTGAACTGGGGATCAAGGAGTTGCAGTCCACTGCCTTACCACTTGGCTATGTCGCCACCTTTTTGGTGATCTATCCGCGACTCGAACGCGGGACACCCTGATTAAAAGTCAGGTGCTCTACCGACTGAGCTAATAGACCATATTAGTTGGGGTGGATAATGAGAGTCGAACTCACGACCTCCAGAGCCACAATCTGGCGCTCTAACCAACTGAGCTATACCCACCATATATCTTTAATTTAATGTGGTGGGCCATCAGGGACTCGAACCCCAGACCTACCGGTTATGAGCCGGGCGCTCTAACCAACTGAGCTAATGGCCCACATTAAATTCTTAGTAGCGGTAATAGGAGTCGAACCTATGACCTTTCGGGTATGAACCGAACGCTCTAGCCAACTAAGCTATACCGCCACATTTTGGTGCCCAGAGGCGGAATCGAACCACCGACACGGGGATTTTCAGTCCCCTGCTCTACCGACTGAGCTATCTGGGCATTTGGCGGAGAGGGTGGGATTCGAACCCACGGCCCCTTTCGAAGTCACTGGTTTTCAAGACCAGCTCCTTAAACCACTCGGACACCTCTCCATTGGTGATCTATCCGCGACTCGAACGCGGGACACCCTGATTAAAAGTCAGGTGCTCTACCGACTGAGCTAATAGACC
>NZ_JAGWCS010000032.1:0-35925 GCF_020657705.1 Clostridioides sp. ZZV15-6598
ATATATAAGTATATATAATTATGTAATTTATATATTTACATAATTTACATAATTTACATTGAATTCATAGATTTTCTATAATATAATAACTATGTAAAGAATATTTATTTAAAAGGAGATTTAAAGATGGATAAAGTTGATGTTCTAGATACTAAAGCAAAGACAATGGTAAAAACTATAAATTTAAAAGTTGGAAATGATACTGGTAACAGTGAACATGATATAGTAATATCAGATTCAAGTGGAAATGATATTGAACAAATATGCCAGCCTAGTGTAATATCAAAGGTAAGAAAAAGACCAAATTTAGAATCTATTGATGAAAAATATATGATAGAAAATATAAGTGATAATTTAATTGTTGAAGTGCTTTCTGATGAAATAACTCCAGGTATTTTTTTTGTTGGAAATTATGCTCTTAAAAGTGGAGAAAGAATAAAAAGTATTGAGATTGGATTAGATAATGATAAAGCAAATAATGATGTTGTATTTATAAGTACCTTAGCTCATATTGCAGGGTTTGCGGTAAAAAAAGCCTACAAAGAAGGAACTTTGGCTGATGAAATTAATGTTAATGTGGAAATGGGATGTTCTTTACCAATAGGTCAATATAATAATAAAGTAGCAGAATTATTTGAAAGCAGATTTATGGAAGATAAAAGTATTGTAAAGGTAGTTACACCTAAAAAATCCATTGAAGTTAAATTGAATTTTGATTTTGTACATACTATACCAGAAGGTGTGACAGCATCATTTGCTCTTAGTGAAATGGATGATAGTATATTTAAATCATATAATGATGTAAATGAAGAAAAACTAAATAAAGAATATTTCAAAACTAATAGAGTGTTACATATTTCAATAGGTGAAGGAACTACAGAATATCCAATTACTAAAGGTATTGCATATGAACCTAATTATATAAAGGGCTCTAATAATGGTCTAGGAATAGCAATTGACAATTCTTTGGATGAATTTATAGAGTTAAAAGGAATGACGAATTGTTCTAGACAAAAGTTTAGTGAAATAATTAGAGATAAAAAGCATAAATATTATGAAGATGCTTTAGAAATTCTTGAATTTCACCTAGAGCCACAAACAGATGCAATTTATAATAAAGCAAAAACAGAGCTGGAAAGAGTAAATAATGAAATTGATATAATTGTTGTTTATGGTGGTGGAAGTATACTAATGAAAAATGGATTAGAAAACAGATTAAAAAGATTATGTAAAAGAGCTGGTATAAAATTATTGTATATTGATGAGAAGTATGCAGTTACTTTAGAGTCTAAGGGATTATATAATCTTGTAAACTCAGCATTATGGCAAATTTTAAAGAAAGATAGATTAGCTTCTTTAAACAAATAATTTTTTAGGAGATAAAAATGTCAAAAAATAATTCAGAAGTGAAAAAAACAAAACTAGTTTATATAGACCCTCAGATACATTCTTTACTAAAAGCAGAAGCAATGATAAATAATGCTAGTATAAAGGAAACACTTGAAAATATTGTGAGAAATTCAGTTAGTGATATGGCTAAGATGATAGTTAATGGTAGCCCTTCTAAAACTAATAATCAAAATAAAGTATCAAATGAAGATGATAAAAAAGGTATTGAATCTTCTAGTGAGAGTATAGGAGAATTAGAAAAAGAACCTAAGATTGAAGATGAAATAATAGAAGATATTCCAGAAGATGTATCAAATGAAGATGATAAAAAAGGATATGAATCTTCAAGTATAGAAGAATTGGAAAAAGAACCTGAGTCTGAGAAAAAGAATGAAATAGTAGAAGATATTTCAGAAGATGTATTAAATATCTATAGAAGATAAAAATATTTTCATAAAACAAAGAAAAGACTATAGTTAATATAGTCTTTTTTTTCATTTTATGAAAATATTGTTTGAAAAATTTCGACTAATGTTATAGAATATGCTCATAAGATGCATTAAAAATTGCATTTTTTGGAAATTAAAAAGTAGCCATTTCACAATAAAGGGCTACTTTAGGATAAAAATATAGCTCACATCAAAAAAATTTAAACTTTTTCCTTAAAAAACAAATAAAATATATAATACAAAATCAATAATAGTTTGAAATATAATAATTTCAATTACAATTAAAATATCAATCAATAATTTAATTATAAAAGTACAGTTTGAATAAATTTTTATCTTTAATTACGATAAAATCAAGTCACCCAAAATTGTGAAATGGCTACTTGAGAAGAAGATATTTATGTGTATAATTGAGGTTATTATCAAATGAATTAATTGAATTTGGGGGGAGAGAGTATCATGATGAAAACAGCTGACATTCAAAAAAGCACTACAGAAAAAGGCAACTCTAGAAGGAATTCAGATGAAAGGGAAAAGCAAAGATTAGACAATGTAAATTTGAAATTAAATCAAAGGAAATATGAAGATGATGAAGACTGTAAAGATAAAAATGATGGTATAGCTGAAATGATAAAAGAGACATTTATTATTTGCTCATTTCAAAATGATATATCCTATTTTGTTAAAATAAGGGTTGATCGTATAGAGCATTATAAAAATATAAGTAAATTAATAGGCATTGAAAAGGCTAATTTATTAAATCCAGAAGATAGTATAATAGAAGAGCAAAAAAAAATATTATCTGTATTCAACCTTCAAGAAAGATATATAAAACTAAAATTATCCTTATCTCCAAGATTAAAGGAGTTACTTACATATATGGAAGAAATAAAGGAAGAACCTCCAGCAAAATATATTTGCTATGAAATGGATATAAGTAGACATAGATTAAAGTCATTATTAACAGAAATCTTTGAACAGATTGATGAAATTTATAAAATTTATTTGGAAATTTCATAAAAAAAAGCTAGTTTACTCTATTTATTGCTAGTAAAATATATATTTTTCACTTTTATAAAATTTTGATTGTTTTTTTTAGTTTTAATATGTGATATTTTATACATAAGGGAAAAGCTATGTCAAAAAATAGGGGAGTATATTTTTGAGAAAAGTAGAAAAAACGGAAAAAACAGAAGTAATTGCATATTATTTGTCAGAATCTAAAAAGGGAAAAGTAAAAATTAGTGAAATGGCAAATAAGTTTAATATAAGTGAAAAAACTATAAATAATTATATTAGAAAATATAAAGTGAGTAAAGAAGAAATAATTAATTATTATATAGAAGAGTCACATCATAGAAGAGTAAAAATTAGTGAAATGGCGAATAAGTTCAATATGAGTGAAAAGACTATAAATAATTATATTAAAGATATTAAGGTTAAAAAGTCAGAAATAATTAATTACTACATTAAAAAGTCTGAATATGGAAAAGTAAGAATTAGTGAGATGGCAAGAAAGTTTAATGTAAGTGAGAGAACTATAAGTAATTATATTAAAGACTATGAACCTGAAATAAAAAACGAATTATATGATAAAGTTAATGTATTCTTTTTTGAATACAAGATGAGTATATCAGATATCCAAGGTATGCTAAATCTAGATTTTGATACAATAAAAAAAGTGTTATGTAAAAATGAAGAAAAATATAATTCTGAAATACAAAGGAGAAGAGAAGAAAGTCAAAATAGAAAAAAAGAAAGGAATAAGATCTATAAGAAATCGGCTAAATGTTATAATGAAAAAAGAAGTGAAGAAATAGCTATAATGGCTAAATTAGAAAGAGATCAAAAAATTAATGCTATTAATATGTCAGTAAAACAAAGGACTACAGATGGTTCTATAGTAATGATGAATATAAATCATTATGAAGTGAAGGCAAATAAAAATAAAGATATATTTTTAGTTCTTAATAAAGAAACAAGAGAAATGGCCACAAAAGATTTACCAATTCGGATAAAGTTAACTAGAGACATGATGGAATATAAAACTTATGAAAAAAATTTTGCAGAATAATTACCTAGTATAATAGTAGAGATTAACTAAATAACAGAGATAAAAAATAGACACCTATTAAGGTGTCTATTTTTTTATAAGACTGGAGGTGAAAGGTATGATAAAAAAATCATGTTATAAAAATGTAGACAGCAAAAAATATAAAGCTAAGTTTATCTCCACAAATAAAAAATTAAACACAGATATCATTTATGATAGAAAAAAATAGAGAACTTATTATGAGATATAGAGCTGGAGATAAAAGCTGTCTTGAAGAATTAATAAGTAATAATCAAAAATATATTTATAAAATGATATCTAAATATACAGTTAAAGATTCTTATGTAGAAGATATATTTAATTCTGCATTAATAGGATTTATAACTGCTATAAATAGATATGACATTAAAAAAGAAGCAAATATTTTAACATATGCTAGAAAGTATATTGAAAGCGAGATATTTGAACAATTTAGGATTTTGACTGTAGATTGCTATATTCCTAAAAAAAAATATCGAAAAATTGTTAGAGAGAATTCAAATGGAGCTTTAGAAAAAGATAACTGTTTAAAAAAATCATTTAACTTAACAAACGAATCAATTTGTTCGAATTTAATAAAAAATAATGAAATTGAAATGAGGATAAATCATTTAGAATTGAAATCAGCCATGTCAGAGCTAGACGAGCTTGAAATGAGAGTAATATTTTATCTTTATATAGAAAAAAAGAATTATAAAGAAATAGAAAAAAAATTAAAAATAAATCTAAACAAAATAAGTTATATAAGAAAGAAAGCATTAACTAAGCTACAAGAAAAGCTGAAGCAAAAGGAGGTGGTTTAATGCACAATAGTATTCTTTTTCTAACAACTGGACTTAGTAATATTCCTGATGTATCAACAGAGGAAATGACTAATAAAATAAATGGTGCTGTAGGAGAAGTTGATGCACTTGTATCAGGTAGTTTTTATAATATAGCTGTAATTGCTTTTCTTATAGTTCTTGTTATATTTATTTTGTGTGCAACAGTGCTTAAATCAAAGTTTGCTGTTAAAGCAGCAGCAAGCATGGGGTGTATATTTTTAGCGATAATTTTATTTTCCATGAGATTCCAAATAATAGGATGGTTCTCTCATATTGGTAAAGGTGGATTATAACTGAAAAGAGAGGTATATCTACATAAATGTTAATGGTCAAAGAAGCTAAAAAACTAGTTAAAGATGAAAATGGTGATGTTAAAATAAAAACTATTTTCATTATTGCTAAAAATATAAAATTCTTGGGCTATACTGTGGCACAATTAGTTAATGCAAAACCAAATGAGGTTGTTTTTCTTGATACTAAGCCAAATGAAATCATGTTTACTAAAGAAAAGGTTATATCAATTTATAAATGTTCTGTAGATGACTTGATTGAAAATATATAGGTGGTGATTTAATTGTTAGAAGTAAGAACTGATGCTTTAAAATTTACAAATTTATTTTTATCAGTTGCTAAAAATCCAGTTGTTGTTATTGCTTTAGTCTTAGCTGTAACTGGTTTATGTTATGCAGGAATTAAATTAATGACTTTGAACAGAGCAGACGAAAGAGCGGAAGTATTACAAAATATTAAGTTTACAGTAATAGGTGTTATTTTAACAGGTGTATATTTTCCAATGATTGGATACTTGGCAACACTAATTTTAAAGGATTAGAAAGGAAGTAATAAAAATGACAATAAATAGAATAAAAGAATTATTTTTAAAACAAGATGTTTTACTAGATTCAACAGAAATAACTGAAAATAAAGATATATTATTTAAACATAAATTTATTAAGTTGAGTGGAATTATTACAATGTTAACTGGATTATATTTAGTTAGTAACAATAGGATTGTAAATCTATTCTTAGTTCCAGGACTATCTGGGATTCCATCCTCTTCAGCAGAATCAATAGGAGATCAAATTATTCCTACAATTCAAAAAATAGCTCAAGTAGGTGGTGCTGTTACTGCACTTGTAAGTTTATGTATAGCAGGAATTTCATTAATGGTGTCTAAGCGTCAAGAACAAAGACAAGAATCTATGTCTAAGATAATGAATATAGCTGGTGGAATAGCTGTAATTGGGTTTGCAGCATCAGCAGTAGGTTTCTTAACTGGTTCATTCATGAAATAACTTAGTTAAAAGGTTTAAGGCTCATGCTTTAAACCTTTTATTTTTTATAAAGGAGGTTTATATGACTAATTTTCAAATACCTTTCGACTTAAGCTTTGAAGATAAAATAATTGGTGGAAAGTTATCTTTGCGTCAAGCCATCTGGTTCTCTGTTCCAGTTGGTTTTTTTATGATGATAATACAAAGACCACAACTATTCGTTAATTACTTAGAGAATGGAGCAACAACAGTAAATTTTCTAAACATTTTAATGATATTTTTCTTTGAAGTTTTTATGTTGGCAATATCTAGTACATTCAGTTTTGTAAGGATAAATGGATTATATCTAGATTCATATGTACTACTTAGAGTTAAGTTTTTATTTAGAAAAAAAGTAATAAAACATTATGAATAATCTAATGAATAGGAGGTTTCTATGGATTTTAAACAAAAGACAACAACGTATGATTTGATAGACCAAAAGACTGTTAAGAAAATGAAACAAGATAAAAAGATAAAACTCATGGATGAAATTATAGGAATTCAGGAAGTTTTAAATAATACAATAATAAAAAGTAAGTATGGTTATTCTGTGATATTAAAAATTTCAACGACTGATGTAGCATTATTGTCTGAAGATGATATAAAACAATTTGAAAATGTATTAATATCATATAGTTTTGGTCTGAATTTTCCTATTAAATATGCTCGTAGTAATAAAAAGCAGGATTTTAAACATTACAAAGAATTTATAGATAAAAAAATGGACAATAATGAACCAAGTGATTTCCTTAAAAAATATAAAGAAGAATTGTACAATGAATTTTCTGCTTTAGAAAATGGAATTTATAGTGACACAAAATATAATTATATCTATATTGTAACTCCAAATCATCCAATTCAAGAAAGAGCTTTAAAAGAATTACAAGGAAAAGTAAATTATGTGGTAAGAGCTTTGAATGATACCAATTTCAGAGTATCTACAGTTAAAGGAATTGATATTATAGAATTTTTCCACAATCAATTTAATAAAGGTAAAGATTTTATTGTAGAAGATTTGATAGAAAAAGGCATATTTTCAGAGTATGTAGAAGGGTTAGGGATTTCAAGAAAAGAACATGAAGATTATAATGATGATATTAGTATCTTATCTGAAGAAGATTTAATAAAAGTTGAGTCAACGGAAAATTTAACACCAGAAGAAGAAAAAAGGCTCGTAAAAAATAGGAAAAAAGACAAAAAAAAGAAACAGAATAAAAAAGATGAGCAATTTCTAGAGATAGGCAGATTGACTATATATGATATTATAAAACCTAATATTTTTGAAGAAAAGGAAGACTACATAAAGCTTGATAGAAACAATTATATAAGAATGTTGTCTATTCAATCATTTCCTAAAAATATGAATATAAGCACATTGAACAATTTGTGTTGTATAGAAAATATGGAGCTATTATCAATAGTTAAGAAGCTTGATGAAACTACTCTTAGTAAATCCCTGAAAAATCAATATTCAAAGATAATGTCAAATATACATATGGAGTATAAAAGCACTGGAACAGTTGATTATGATAAGAGAGAAGCTGCTAAAAACATAGATAATTTGAGAATGTTAATAGAAACCAATTCAGATAAACTATATCATACTCAGAATTTAATGAAGTTGTGGTCAAATGATCTAGCTGACCTAGAAAATAAGACAAGTATGCTAATAGAAGCATGTGAAAAAATCGGAATAATTGTGAAGGTCTTATTTTATGACCAAAGAGATGCATTTTTGACAACTCTTCCATTCAATTCTTTTAACTATATGCAAGATAAAAGGAATATGACCACTGGAGGAACAGCTTGTCTAGTGCCTAGCGGATGTACACATTTAAATCATGTAGAAGGAAAATATATTGGAAGAAATGAGCAAACAAATTCTACTTTAATTTTAGATAACTTCTTATGTCAGAAAAAGCACATAAAAGAAAGTGAGTTATACTCAAATCCTAATTTATATATTTGTGGTAAGCCAGGTTCAGGGAAATCTACATTTATGAAAGTTTTTATGGGTAGAGGAGCGTTACTTGGTGAGTGGAACGCAGTATTTGATATGGAGAATGAATATGAGAAGATAAATAAAAAATTTGGTGGCAATTATCTTCATATAAAAGCAGGAAGAAAAATTGGTATAAATCCTTTGGAATTATCTGTTGAAGAAGATGAAAATGGAAGAAGAACTGTTCCAATTTATGAAAAAATGGTTGAAATAACTAATCTTATAAACAACTTTATAAAACAATATAGAAATGGAAAAGGATTAGTTGGCACAGAAATAACAGGAGTGCAAGATGCTATTAAAAAAGTTTACTCTGATAGAGGAATAGGTATAGAGCCAAATTCATTAATGGAAAATAATAAAAAGAAAAAGTTACCAATACTTAGTGATTTAAAAGCTACTATGGAAAAGAATGAAAACCTTGATGAAGTATCTGATATTATGCAACTAATAACTGGTGATGGTGTAATGGCTATGTTTGACTGTGAAACAAGTGAAGAAATATCTAGATTCAAACGAAAGAAACTTATTGTTTTTTGTTTGAAACAGCTTGATGAATTTAGCAAGTTTTTTGCTATGACTACAATTTTAAGCTGGTTATGGGGTTTATTTTCAGACTGGAAATATAAAGGTATACAAAAAAATGTATGGATAGATGAAGGTTGGAAATTTGCTCAACATGAGGCTAGTTTGGCTCTACTTGAAGATTTCTCAAGAAGAGGAAGAAAATATTGGATAAGTCTAATTATAAGTACACAAGCAATTGGAGAATTCTTAACTAAAGAAGCTGGTAAGGCAATAATAAATCTTTGCTCTACAAAAATAATATTTAAGCAAGATGCGTCACTTGCAAAGGAAATAACCAAGTTTTTTGGACTTCCAGAACAGGCTCGGAAAAGAATACCTTCATTTTCAAAGGGACAATGTATACTTGTTACAGAAGTTGGAAACATCTTAGCTCAGATTGATTTATTCAACTTTGAAAAAGAGTTTGCAGAGACTTAAAATATGAAAATGGAGGATTACTAAAATGAGTGAACAAATTCAAGCTTTAGTCGATATACTGCAATATGCAGGAGTAATACTTATTACAATTAGTTTAGCGATACTCATATACAAGCTAATAATATATAAAAATGACTATGATAAAAGGACCATCTTAATGCAAGGAACAACAAAACTGGTATTAGGAGCTTTAATGCTAGGTCTTATGCTAAGTTTAGCAGGTTTCTTACAAGATATAATTGTAAATATGGGTACAACAGGAGGCTCTGAATTTAAATCATCAGAGCTTAATTTTGTTAAAGATTTAGAAGATGAAGATAGTTTCCTTGCAAATGGAATAGCTTTCTTATTAGATTCTGTAACAAAATTTATTTTTTCTGGAGATGGATTTGTTCAAGAAAAATTACTTGGGACAAAAACATTAGAAGAATTAATATTTGCAAAAGATTTAAGTATATTTACAAAAGAGCAATGGTCACATCTAGTTTTTGGATATGGAATAGTTCAAAAAGTAGCTTATGTCTTGCTTATCTTAATGGTGTTCTTTACAGCTGTAAGAGTTATAAAAGGTTCAGTTGATGAAAGACAAGATGTAGATACAAAGGAAAGCTTACAAAGATGGGTTTTTGTTTGTCTCATAATAGCAGGAGGTCCAGTTTTAGTTAATGGGATAATAGTCTTTTCCAATTTCTTAACATCAATTTTAAATGAGTCTTTTAGCCATGTAACAATGTCTAATTCTATATTAGATGAACTTAAAACTGGAAATGTTTTAACTACAGCGATAATAAAAGTTTATTTTGCTTATTTAACATTGAGAGTAAATATTGTTTTTATGGTTAGAACATGGGTTTTAGGGATTATGTTTGTTTTCACACCTATCGCTTCTGCTTTATGGGGAATTAACAAGAACATAAATGCATTTGAAATTTGGTTTGGAGAGATATTAAGTAATTCAATAACAGGACTATGTTACTCTATAGTGTTTGTAGTATTTTCATTGTTTTTCTCAGCAACTTCATCGTTACTATTTATTTTAATAGGTCTTACCTTAACTATAAAATTATCTGATGTTTTAAGAAACTCTGTACAGGGATATTTTGCTAAATTATCTGGAATAGATGAATATGGAGAAGCTAGAAGATTTACAAAAGGGACTCTAGGAGCAATATCAGGTATGGTAAAAGCGTTCAAGGCTTCTACAGCAGGAACAGCAGGAACATTAGAAGCTTTAGAAGGTCTTATGGGACATGGAGACAAAGAAGGTAATTTTAGTAAAATGGCAAAAATGGCTGATAGAGCAATAAATGGTGGAATAGGAAATAAATTTAATAGAGGAAATGATCCTGCCGAGGAACAAAATAGATATGATGCAGATATGAAATCAAGCTATGGTGATAATATAGGCTTAGATGATAATATAAATTCTTCTGATGATAATAATGCAAAACCTTTAGATAATATAGAAAATGAATTACCAATAGATAACGATCCATTAGAAAAAAATAGTGATAATAGTGATGATGAGTATAACTTTGGAATGAATAAACTAGATAGTTCAAAAGATGGAAATGAATTAAAGAAGAATATAGAAACTATTCCAGACAAAGAACCAGACATTGCGTTTAAAAACCCTAGTAACGCCGAAAGAGCTGTTCAAGGTATGTTCTTCAATAATTTATCTAAGAAAGATAGTTATGGCAATAAAGATGATGGAGTTATATTCTCTGCAATAAATGATAAAAGAAATATGGGACAAGTAGAGTCAGCTAGAATTGATACAATCAATTCAATCGCTGGAAATATAATGGAGAAGCCAGGTAATAATTTAGATATAACACAAGCAACTGGAAAAGCTGAACAAATTTTTGATACAGCTATGTTTAATAGCAATGTAACTGAACCCGATAAAGAACATTTTTATGAAAGTGTTTCAAAAGGGGATATAGATAGTGCATCTAAATTTTTAGCAAGTAGTACAAAAGACAATAGCATAGATTCTTTACTTAAGGACAGTTTATAGAGTTAACATAGTTAACTTTTTTATTTAAGGGGAGGATGAAAGCTTTGTTTGAAAAGGGATTAGAGTTAGTAAAAGGTATTGCTAAAAATAAATTTAAAAAGTTAATGTTTAAAATAATGGTTCCTTATGGTGCTTTTGTTATATTAGTATTAATACTATTATCTGCAACATTTGAATTATTTACAGGTGATAAAATAACTCCTAACTTATCTTCTGAAGAAACTAAAGAGGTTCAAACTTATATAGATGAAAAAGTAGCACAATACACATCTAAAGACTATTATTTTTTAGACAGTCAACATTTATTAAGAGCTGAACATGTAGAGAAATATTTAAGATTTTTAGTAAGTAACAGTCAAGTGTCTTCAAAAAGTAGTGTTGAACAATTAAAGAAAAAAGTTGATGAAATAGTGGACAAAACATTAAAACCTGATTTAAAATATTCAGAAGCTCAAATAATAACAAGACGTTTTTATAAAGAAAAAGTTGGTGAAGGTAATGATGAAAGATATGTAGAAAAGGTTGATGAAACTGTTGATACGGTATATTTGTTAGATTATGCAAACTCAATTTACAATACTAATAAATATACATATGAAATAAAAACAGAAACAACAATAATAGATTCTGATGAAAGAATAGAAATAACAAAACCAGTTTTAGCTTCACAGGAAGCTGAAGGAGAGCCATATGACCATTTTAGAGAAATATTAATCAAAGAAAATCATGTTGGTAAAAATGATGTTGATATGGTTATTGGGATGATTATAAATTCTGGTTCAGATAAAAAATGGAACTGGTTATTTGGAAATACACTTGCACCATATTATCCAGGTGGAGGTCAGTGGGGACAGCTTGTAGGTGTTCCGGAAGGATTAGCATCCTTCTTTGATGAGGCATCTCAACTAACAGGTCTTCCGAATTGGGTATTAGCTGGATTTGCAAAACAAGAAAGTAATTTTAATCCTAATTGTCAGTATGGAGGAGCATATGGAATAATGCAATTTCAAAAGTATGATACTGATGGAAGTGACATATGGGCTGAACATATGAGAAAAGGAATGGGTGATTTATTTAAACAAGCAGGATATTCTTTTTCCAGTTCAGAGCAAATGTGGGGCATATTTCTAAAAGATGCAAGAGCTCAAATTATTGCAGGTGCATTTGAAGCAAGATTCTATTTTAACTATGCTTTATTTAGATTAGAAAGTATGACAGGAATATCTTGCCCAAATAAAAAAAATTATAATACTAATGAATATGTTAATCAAATAAAGTGGGATAGTGATGAAAATGACCCTAAATTTAAAGACCTTTTGAGAAGAGCATTTGTACTATATAATGTTGGACAAGGAAGAGGTATGTCTATAAATTTAGATAAAGCTCCTTATGATTATCCAAATAAAGTTTATCGCTATGCTATAGAATTTAGAAACACAAGCATATCAGGAGGTTCTAGTTCTGCGAAGGTTAATCAAATTATATCAATTATGAGAAAACAACTCGGAAAGCCTTATCTTTGGGGAGCAACTGGGCCGAATAAATTCGATTGTAGTGGTCTTATGGTATATTGTTTCAATCAAGCAGGAGTTAAAGGATTACCAAGAACATCAGCAGCACAATGTGCAGCTTCAACACCTGTATCACGAGAACAATTACAACCTGGAGATTTTGTATTTGTACATGAAAAAGGACAATCATTAACAAATCCTTGGAATGTTCACCATGTTCAGATGTATATTGGAGGAGGTAAAATCATAGAAGCTCCAGAATCAGGCAAAACTGTTAGAATAACAGATATGAGAGAAGGACCAGTGAGTTATGGTAGATTTCCTGGTTTAAAATAAATTATTTAGTTTAAAAGGTATTCCAACTATGGAATACCTTTTTTGTTAATTATAAAAAACTGAGGTGATTAATTTATGTTTGTTGCTTTAACAATAGCTATAGCTTTTTTAGGAGTGCTTATTTATGCTTCTGTTTTAAGTACTGAAATATCTTTAATTCTTGATGAATTGGATGAAGGAGATATATAAGTAAATGAGTAAAATTAATTATAATTTTGGGGGGGAATTTTAATGAATTTAGTATATAAAATGAATAGTGAAATAGAAAATACAAACAAGATGTCTGCAAAAGATATTATTTATACACAAATAAAATTAGGTAAAAAAATAATACTAGTAAATACAGAGTCCACAAAGTTTAATGATATGAAAGATATTAAATTAGTACAAATTGACAAGGATAAAGAAATAATAAACCCATTACAAATTTATTCAACAATAAAAGGTTTTGATATATTTTCATTTGGTACTCATTTAAAAAAGATACGAAGAATGTATTGTATTTTAGCAAGCGAATACACAGAAGAAGAATTAACTAGCTTAGATATATTACTAACTAAATTTTATGAGTACTTTGGAATAGATATAAAAGAGTGTACAAAATATAAAGAAAATGAATACCCTATTTTATCTGATTTTATAAATTATTTAAGATATATAGAAGGAACACATAGAATGATAAACTGTATGCAATCTCCTAATAAAGAAAAGGTATTTGAAGTATTTAAAGAGCTAAATAATATTAAAGACATATTAAATATAAGAATAAATGTTATAGATACAATTATTTCAAAGCTTAATAAAATAATAGATAATTATGGATATTTACTAAATATACATTCTAATACAAATCATGTACACAATAGTGAATTTATTGCTTTTAATAAATTAAGTTTATTTGATGATGAAAAAATATTAGGTGTCCTATTAATAAATATCCTTACTTTTATTAATGAAAATTATTTATCTGGAGAAAAAAATGCTGAATATTTAATTGTTTTTGATAATTTAAATGAAATATTTTCTTTTGATAAAGCAAGTATAGGAGATATGATAACATCTTACCTTGGCGAAATATTAAATACAGCAGATCCAAATTTTATAAGTTTTTTATTTATAAAGACTAAGATGTCAGTTTTTTTTTACTTTAAAGATAAATTTTCTCTTATTAGTACACAAGATAGAGAAGATTTTTTAAATTAAGGTTAAATGAGTAATATGAATTATAAAATAAGTGGACTAGAATATTTATTCAATAAGTAAGCACTTGAAAGGAGAATAATTATGAGCATTAAAAAAAAGAATTCTATAAATTTTGTATCTGAAAAAATGGATAGTATTATATATAAATCAAAGGGATATATTTCAGAAAATATTAAAGATATAAAGAAAGGTAACTCCTATGAGCGGTTTAAGAATGGTTTTCTTTTTATATGTCCTATTGTTATAATACTAGTTTCAGTTGTAATAATATTTGATTTGATACAGCAAAGACGATTTTATGATGCTATTAGTATATTAATTCCTTCATTGATTCTTATTTTAATTTGTGAATTATTTAAGCAGATAACTGATTTATAGTTATATTACCATTTGATTAAAAAATAGAATTATAAATTATTGGAGGACGATAAATCATGAATGATGATAAAAAAACAGTTAAAGAAAACACATCTAATAAACGTAGTAGAAGTGATTATATAAAAATTGTTGTTCTATTAATCTTTCTTATGGTTTTACCATCACTAGCAGAACCTACATTTGCTAACATTGTGGGGGTACAAATTTTTTTAATATTATTTTTCATAATAGATATATTAATGAAGAATGGTAGTAGATAAGATACAATCCATAAAAACATATATGTATATAGAGGTATATGAAAGTGAGATTGTATATGACATCTAATGATAGATGTCATATACAGGTTCATTTTTTTGATATTTTCATATATAAATTGAGATGGCTTTAAGCCATCTCACCCCTCTATACTATGAAAGATAAAAAATCATCTATATTAAGAGTGTTATTTTATTTAAATAATATAATTTAGCTAAATGCAATGAAGGAAGATAGATATCTATCTTCCTTTTTTAATTTATAAATAAGAATTTGTGTAGAGAAGATATTTAGTATACAGGGAGGATATTATGGTAGAAATAAAAAAAGATGAATCTGATTATAACGCTATTAAAGAAAAAGTTATTTATGAACAAAAGAGTATGTTTCAAATACTGAGTAGTATAGGTACAAAGATCAAGGAACGTATAGAATATTTTTGGAGAGATTTTTTGGATTTTATTGAACCCGTTTTTTTTTCAGCATTGGCTGTGTTTCTGTGTTTATCACTTCTTTTCATAAATAAAATTATGGATAAACGAGTAACTTTTCTTAGGGATGATAGAAACATCATAAACAATATGGTAGTAAATTTAACACATACTGCTTGTTCGTTTTTTGAGGGAATGCTAGGGTTTTTATTATGTTTAGCGACTATACTTACATTTATAACATTAATTTTGTGCATAGTGAGGAAAATTTTAGATTGAAGAAGGTGAGGTTTATATGAAAGATAAAAAGAAAAGCATTGATTTAAGTAAGGATAAAAAGAAAAGGTGTTTGTCAGAACGTCAGAGAGCCATTATTGGATGTATAATAATTTTATTTTTAATTTTACTAGGGCCTTTACTTGGAAGAAAAGCAATAGAATACATATCTCCAATTATACAAGAAAAAATGATAGATATATCTGAAAAACCTTAAAGATACTTAGCTAATTTATGTTTTGTATAAAATAAATTTCTTTACAACAACTATATTTGTCAATAAAAGCATTTTCTAGAGATGCTTTTTTTATATATATTTTAAAATTTAAGGAGGTCAGATATGGAAAATATATCATTTAAAAAAGAAAAAAGAAAACAAAATAATACTTTTTTAGAATCCTATATAGGACAAAAGATAATACATGCTGAAAGAAAGTTAAGAAACATATTAGACAACGAGTCTGGGATGGATGAAAATGTATCTAAAGCTATTTGGGTAGTTATAGCAGTCTTTTTAGGAGGATTGATGTTAGCATGGGCGACTGGAGCTTTAGAAGATGTTATTCTGCCTAAAGCACAATCTACAATTGTGGATATGTTTGGATAAAGTTTTAAATTATGTGTTTAAAAGATATTAATTTCAATAAGATTTATAATTCTTTTTATGAGTTAGTGTTTCTACCAAATGGTGAAAGGATTAAATTAAGTATAGAACAAAAAATAGTATTAGTTTTAATTGAATATTTGTTAATTATAAGTTTATTAAAACATATTAATGATGTAGTGTTAATTCTTAAAGGTTTTTTATATGCCCAGATATTAATTTATACAAGTTATGTAGACTATAGAACAAAATTAATACCTAACAAAATCCATATATTAATATTGTTAGTATCTCTTATAAAAGTAAATTTATATTTATCAATAGTAAATTTACTTTTATTTGCCTTGCCTCTTTATTTATCAGCTATATTAAAAAATGGAAGTGTAGGAGGAGGAGATATAAAGCTTATGGGGAGTAGTGGTTTTTTGATTGGGTTTAAAGGTATAGAGTCATTTATATTTATTCTATTTAGCTTGATATTAGCCTTTGCAATCAATCATAAAACATATAAAAATGGTATTGCTTTAGCACCTTATATTTCTGTAGGGTGCTTTTTAGCATATTTATTATAGGAGGGAAAGTATGAAATTAGCGACAAAAAGAGTACTAATTGGTTGTTCAGCATTATTAGTAGGTGCATACATTTGCTTTGTTTCTCCGTACCTACAAAAAATGAAATCACAAACAACTTTTGTTAGAGCCACACAAGAAATAAAAAAAGGTGAAAAAATAAGTTTTTCAAAGGTTAAAGAAGTCAAAACTACTGATTCTGAAAGTTTACCTCAAACTAGTATTAAAACAAAAGATAGTGTTGTTGGAAAGTATGCAATAAGAGATATCAATAAAGATGATAATGTATTGACTACAAAAATTTCAAAAAATCGTGTGGCTGAAAATGAGTATTTATATGGATTAGATGGTAAGAGACAAGCTATATCTATTACAATTAAAAATTTTGCAGCTGGATTATCAGGAAAACTTGAAACAGGAGATATTATATCAATTTTAGCTGCTGATTATGGAGAAGATAAAGAAACATTAAAACCAGCCGAATTACAATATGTTAGAGTATTAGCAGTTACTAATTCAAAAGGGTCAGATAAAAATGATGAAAAAGTTCAGAAAGGAAATGAGGAAGAAAATGAACTTCCAACAACTATTACAATAGAAGTAAATGATATTCAAGCTAAATTACTAGCTACATTAGAAGAAAATAGTAAAATGCATGTAACACTAGTTTATCGTGGTACAGTTACAAATGCTGATAAATTTATAGAGAAACAGGAAGAAACAATAAATTTATTAGCATCAAAAAATATGACTACACCATTGAAAGAATAGGGGAAGAGAGATGAAAGGTAAAACAATCGCTATTTGGGGAAGTCCACATTCAGGTAAAACTGTTTTTAGTATAAAATTAGCAAAAAAGTTAGCAGAAGAAAAGAAAGATGTAATATTAGTATTCTCTGATTTAATTTGCCCTTCATTAAATACTGTTTTACCAAATGAAAAAATTAAAGAGAAATCATTAGGAAATGTATTGTCAGCTCCAATTTTATCAGAAGAAATAATTTTAAAAAACTTAGTAAATGGCAGAAATAAATTTATAAATATATTGGGATATAAACAACGAGAAAATATATCTACATATGCACAGTATAATACTGAAAGAGTATTAGAGTTATTTAAAATGCTTGAAAACATGTCTTACTATATTATTGTTGATTGTACAAGTTACTTTTTTACAGATTTATTGACCTCTACGACATTAGAATATGCTAATACTATTTTTAGGCTTGTAGAACCTAGTTTAAAAGCTATTTCTTATTTTGATTCTAATCTACAATTATTAATGTTACAGAAGTTTAAAATAAATGAGCACATAAATGTATTATCTAATTTTAAAGAAGATGAATCAGTAAGTGAAGTAAAAGAAATATATAGAATAAAGTATGAGTTACCTTATCTTGAAGAAATAAGAGAACAAACTCTCTCTGGAGACTTATTTCAAGAACTTAGTAAGAAAAAGAGTATATACAATAGAACCATTAGTGAATTAGCTTACACTTTAAATAATAGGGATTATATAAAGAAAAAGAAAATATGGAGAAATAAATAATGGCTTTTGGAGACAGACAAATTCTTAAAAATTTTTTGAATGAAGATAAGGAAGAGAAAGAATTTTCAGATGTCTTAAGAGAAACACAAAGTTATATTTTAGATAAGTGCTTTTCAATTATATCTGGAAAAAATCTATCAGAACAAAGAGAATTAGTAAGACCATTTGTTGAGAAATTTATTGCTGATTATTCTTATAAGGTAAAAGGACTATCTGAAAAAGAATTAATTGATAAATTATTATCTGGAATGCTAGGTTTTGATTTTTTAGACAACTATCTTTACAGAAATGATGTTGAGGAAATAAACATAAATGAATGGGATTCAACTAGAATTACTTTTAAAGATGGTCATAAAGAATTTACAGAAGAATCATTTAGTAATGCAAAACATGCAATAGATGTTGTTAAAAGGATGTTACAAATGTCTCATATGGTATTTGACAATGCTCAACCTGGTGTAAGAGGTCATTTATCAGAGAGAATAAGAATAACAGCCTTAGGATATGGCCTAATTGACGAGAGTAAAGGTCTTGCAGTATCTATTCGTATTATAAATCCTCAGAAGTTAAAAATAGCTGATTTCATAAAATTTGGTACAGGAACAGCAGAAATATTCTATATTATGCAAAAGCTTTTTAAATATGGAACAAGTATGTGTATAGTAGGACCAACTAACTCTGGAAAAACAACTCTTCTAGATTCATTAGTCAAAGAATCTGTAGATAACGATGATAGAGTAATAACAATAGAAGAAGATGTTAGAGAGTTTGATATGGTTAAGAGGAATGAAAATGGTAAGGTAATAAATGAAGTAATACATCTAAGGACAAGGCATAGTGATGACCCTAAGCAGGATATAGACCAAGAAAAATTATTAGAGTTTTCTCTTACAATGAACCCCGATTACTTAGTAATTTCTGAGATGAAAGGTAGAGAAGCCTTTGAAGTACAAAAAGCAGCCAATACAGGGAATCCCTTTATTACATCTATACATGCCAACTCTTGTATTGATGTTTATTCAAGGATGCGAGACTTATGTAAGTCAAAATCAAATATGGATGATAATACTTTAATGCAAAATGTAACTAAAGCCTTTCCAATATCCTGCTTTGCAAAACAATTAAAAGATAAATCAAGAAAAATAATGGAAATAACAGAGTGTATTGTTCATCAAGATGAAACACGTGAGTTTAAAACACTATTTCATTTTGTTAGAACAGGTATAAAGATTGAAGGAAATAAGAAAGTAATCACAGGATATTTTGAAAAAGTAAATAATATTTCTGAAAATATCCAGAAACGTTTATTAGAAAATGGAATCACAGAAAAAGAATTGAATAAAATGTTAAATTATTATGAAGTAGATGATTTATGTAATAGAAAGGAGGTTTTTTAATGGGATTCTCAAACATATTCTTGTTTTTAGTGATTACAGGAGGAATATTTACATTATTGAAAATATCTCCGATTGAATTTTTAAGAGAAATAGTAATTATATTTGAGAGAAGGCAAAAATCACATTCTATCAGTGATAGAGTGGAAATTTTAACAGGAAAAAAGAAAGAAAAGGGTATAAAACTTTTAATAAAAGATACTAATAATATCTTAGAAAGAACCCAAAGTAAAGGAAAGTTTTCAAATATATGTATTATTTCTATTATATTAATGGTAATAGGTATTTTTCTGGCACTTAGCATAAGTAATATACTTTTAATACCAATATTAGCGTTTGGATTTGGCATATTACCATTTCTATATATAAAGGTAACTGCTAATGCATATGAAAGGCAATTAAATGATGAGCTAGAAAGTAGTTTATCTATGATTACAAATTCTTATTTGAGAAATGAGGATATAATATTGTCTATAGAGGAAAATATTGATTATTTTAATCCCCTTTTAGAAAATATATTTAGAAAATGTTTATATAAAATTAAGCTATCTCCTAACATAACAGAGGCATTAGAAGAACTAAGAGATAGTATTGATAATGATATCTTTGTTGAATGGGTAAATAGAGTTATACAATGTCAAACTAATAGAACACTTAAATCTCCACTTAGATCAACTGTAAGTAAGTTTTCAAATGTAAAGATACTAAATGAAAAAGTAAATAATAAATTAATGGGTCCAGCAAAAAGTTTTCTAATGATGACAGGTATATTGTATGGCTCAATTTTTATGTTGAAATTTTTAAATATAGATTGGTTTAAAAATTTAATGTATACACTACCTGGTCAAATATCAATTTGTATTACTGTTTCATTAACATTTTTTTCTATCATACAAATTAGTAAACTAATAAAACCAATTGATTATAAATCAATAAATGAATAAGTGGGGGTGATTAATTGATATTATTACTTTGTTTCTCTTTATTTGTATTTAGTATTTATATGATTTTAGCAGGAATGTTAAATATGCCAGGACAAAAATATTCAAGAACTGTATCATCAATTATAAATTCAAATAAAAAAAAGAGAACATTAGATGATTTAACTACAAAAATTGCAATGAGGATATCTAAATTTATAAAAATTAATGAATATAAAAGAAAAAAATTATTATTAACTTTAAAGTCAGCTAATATAAATTTAACTCCAGAAACTTATGTTGCAAATGCATTTGTAAGTTCTTGTGTTGTTCTTTCTTTGACTATTCCAACCTATGTAATTTATAAAAAAGCATGTATTGTGTGGGTAGCTCTTTCTATTTACTCTGTTTTTCAAGAACTGAAAAGAGCAGATAGAATTGTTGCAGACAAAATAAAAAGAATTGATTATGAACTTCCAGAATTTGCTTCAACTTTAGCACTAGAATTAAGTGGAACTAGAGATCTTTCATATATAATTTCAGAGTATGTAAAAACTGCAAATGAAACATTAGCAGAAGAACTTAAATTTACACTAGCTGATATGAAATCTAGTTCTGAGAAAGAAGCTTTAATCCGATTTGAGAGTAGAGTTAATAGTTCAAATTTATCAGAGGTAATCGTAGGACTAGTTGGTGTATTAAATGGTAATGATGAGATTATGTATTTTCAAAAACTGGCAGGGAAGTTAAATGATTTAAAATTACAAAGAGTAGAAGCAATTGCTAGTAAAAGACCAAGTAAAATTGGAAAATATACAATGCTTATGCTTGGTTGCTTAATCATGAATATGTTTGTTGCTTTAGGTATTGAAGTTTATAAATCCTTAAACAATTTCTTTTAAGGAGGATTGTGATGAAAATAATATTAAAGAGTAAAAAAGATTTATGTCAGCCTATAAGAAATGAAAAAGGAGCTATAGATGAAGCTATCTGGATAATAATAATAATATTTATTGTAGCACTTTTGGTTGGACTTATAATCAATGTGTTACCAGTCATTATTGCAAAGAGCCAATTAAATCATTATGCAAATGAGATTGTTAGAGTTGCAGAAATAAGTGGAGAGGTTGGCCAAGATGTTGATAATGAAATAGAAAAACTAAATAAAAATATAGTTGAACCAGATAGAATTGAATGGTCAACAAAATATATAAGTGGAACAAATAAAGTCCAACTTAATGAAGAAATAAAAGTAACTATAAAAAAGACAATGGACTTAAGCTTCTTTGATTTTGCTTCTTTCCCAGTACCTTTAGTTTCAAATGCGACTGGAAGGAGTGAGGCATATTGGAAATAAAGAGCATCTTAAAAAAAGAAGATGGAAATGCTACAGCTATAGTAATATGTATAATTTTTGTTGTTATTATGATACTGTTTTGTATTTGTGCTGAATATTTAAGATTAGCACTAATAACTAAAGGTGTTAGAGATGCTTTTGAAAAGTCTATTATTGCTATAGCTACAGAGAACTATGATGAAGCATATCCATCTTTAAGAGAAGGATATGGTGCTGCATATCAGTTAGATAAAGATGATAAATGGAAAGAAAATATTGATAAAGGAAATATTGAAAATAAGTTAAAAGAGTCTTTAAAATTGACAGAAGAGGATAGCGAATTTATTAAATATAATGACTCCAAAATAGAATATGTCCTTTCTGATTTAAAAATAGACATAGTGAATAGACCTTTAGCTCCAAGTGACACAGGTAAGGCAAAGAAATACACTGTAAAGGGTTCTATTAATTTGAGAATACCTCCTTCATTTGGCTTTACAAAAGCTGATACTATGAAAGTAGACCTAGATTCTACAACTGGATATACACCATTATTCTAAACAAAAATATTTTTTAAAATATATAATTAGGTGTTCATGGCAAGAAATGGTATAATATTTTTAGCAAGAAGAAAAATATATAATCTATAGAGTGGAGTTCATACAAACAAAAGAAATAACCTCCGAAAGAAAGGAGGTGTAGGTATGAACGAATTTTTACTTAATATTTCCGCTGGTGTTATTGCCAGTTTAATATTTTGCTTACTTGGCAAAATATTTACAAAAGTAAAAGGCCACTCTACGCGAAAGAGTGACCTAAGAGTTGAGTTTAAATTTACATTTAGACTCAAAAAATAAACATTTTTTAAAGAACTCCACTCTACAGCAAAATAGATTGTAATTCTTCTTGCTTTTATTATATCACAAAAATTTGAGTTTGATACAATTTTACATCATATCTTTCTTATTTAATCCTAAAAACGAAAAATTAGATACTAACAAGAGTCCTAGTTAAATATATTTTTAAAACTTTGTACAACTTTCAATCGTTTTATCTAAGCTATTATTTAATAAAAGACATACAAAAAAATGCACCTTTCTATTTAAGAAAGATGCTAAAACCATTATAATATGTATATTTGAATATAGTTTCTTAATTATTATTATAACATTAATCGACATTTTTTACATGTTCAATTATGTCCTCTATATTGCAATCAAATACATCACAAAGTTTATCTAACATATCAATATCAATTCTTTTAATCGTTTCATTGTAAAGAGCAGTAATTGTACTGGGTCTAATACCAGTTTTTTCACTTAGTTCTATTCTAGACATTTTATATTTACCAAGCAATTCTGATATTTTTATTCTAATCATTTGAAATCTCCTCCAATTATTAATCATAAATTAATTATACTTATTATAAATGAAAATATCAATAGGAGTGAATTATTCACCTTAGAAGTTAAAAAATAACGTTAAGAGTGAATTATTAACGCTAGGAGTGAATTATTATATTAGGAGTTATTGACTTATGGTAAAAAATGGATTATCATCTAGATATAATAAGTAATCACTCCTATGAATTAAATCAAAAAGGAGTGAAATATATGAAATTTTTAAAGATAATAAGAAAGCATAAGCTGTCTATCTTAGTTATAGCTTGTATTGTAATTGGATGTGCTGGAATTTTTAGTATAAGTACACTGGGCAAAAAGGTATCTAAAGTTTCACAATTAAGTTCTAATAAAACAGAAAATAATCAAACTTCTAATAATGATAACTTGAAAAATAGAAGTGTAAATGTTCCAACTATTGATTTAAGAGATAATGCAAATACTATACAAGAAGAAAAAGATAGAAAAGATTCTGAGAAAAAGGATAAAGCTAAGAATATAGATAATATAACTAACAATAATACAATTAAAAACAATAGACCTACCAAGGAAGATGTTCAGAAAAAAAATAAACCAAAGCCAAAAGTTTCAAATAATAATAAGTTAGTTAATCCAGAGGTTGCTAACGATTCTGAAGACAATAAATCAAACAAACCTAGTAAGCCTGAGAATAATTCAAATAATCAAGAAAAGCCATTGGACAAAGATGATGGATTGATTGATGTACCAGGATTTGGGCCTAGTAAACCAACAGAAAGCCAAGGTGATAATGGCTATGCATCAGAAGAGGATTGGAATCATGTATCTGGAAGTATGTAGTAATTATAAGAGGGGGAATAATTATGAAATTTAGTAAGAAATTGTTAGCATTAGGAATATCAATAATGATATTTATGACCAATTCATCTAGTATATTCGCATTGTCATCTATAAATAAAATACAGGGGAAAGATAAATATGAAACAGCAGCTCTTATTGCAGATAAACAGAATTATACAACAGCAATTATTATAAATTCAGATGACACCCTAGCAGATGGTTTATCTGCAAGTGGATTAGCAGGTGTAGAGAATGCACCAATATTATTAACTAATAAGAATAGCATTCCAAGTTCAACATTAGAAAGATTGAATAAAGCCAAAAAAGTTTACATAGTTGGTGGGGAAAGTTCTGTAAGTAAGGAAGTAGAAAAGATTCTTGAATCTAAAAATATAGAAATTCATAGAATCAGTGGAGAAGATAGAATAAAAACAAGTTACAATGTAGCTAAAGAAATAAATAGTAAGATTAAGATAGAAAAAGTTATGATAACAAATGGATATAAAGGAGAACCAGATGCAATGAGTATTTCTCAAGTTGCCGTTAAAGAAAAATCTCCTATAATATTAACTGATGGAAAAAGTATACCTTTTGACATGAATGGTATGAAATGTTTTGCTATAGGAGGTAATTCAAGTATAAGTGACGAATTGAGGAAAGCTACTAAATCCATAAGAATAGGTGGGATTGATAGATATGATACTAATGCAGAAGTTATAACTTATTTCTATGATACTACTAAAGAATTTTATGTAGCTAGTGGTACAGATTTAATATACTCACTTGTTGGTTCGACAATATCAAAAAGTATTCCTATCGTTTTAGTTGATAAAGGTAGTAAAAAAGAAATATTGTATGATGCTAAGAAGATTACATCAATTGGTAGTTTAAATGATAAAGTATTAAAAGAGGTTTTAAATGCAGTAAATGGAGAACAAGAAACAAATAAACTTGATCCAAATAAAGATGTTGTAGATGTACCTGGATTTGGACCTCAAAATCCAACTGAAAGTCAAGGCGAAGATGGATATGCACCAAAAGAAGATTGGGAAACACCTTCAGGAAATATGTAAAATATAAAAATAATATAAATTAAAAAGAAATGACCTAATTAATGGGTCATTTTTTATTTGGAAAGATTATAGGGAGGTGAATAAACATGAAAAGAAGATTTATGATTATATTTATTTGTGTAAGTTTGATGTTTGTTTCTATAGTAGTTTCTTTTGCTGATGGTGGTGGGAATATGGATGGAAGTGGAGGAGGAGGGACAGGTAGTGGAGGAACATCACAAAATAAATGGTCTGCAGGTGATGAAGGTGTAAGAGTAACAATAATTAATGTAGAAAATCAAAAAAGAGTTGGTAAAACTATAGATTTGACTAATAGAAATCCCAAAGTAAAATTTCATTTTGGAAAGAACAGTAAGATAGAATATAGAAATGGAAAACAATTAGCTCTTTCTTCTGCAAAATATGAATATACAAATCCAAATCAAAAGTTACCTGTTATTATTTCAAGTAATAAATATGGAAAAAGTGATATAAATAAAATAAAAAAATATTTTTGTAATATTGGAGTACAAAAAATAATTGCTGAGAAAGCTGATATAGATTTTGAGGATATGACAAGTGGTGAATATAAATTGCTTCTAGAACCTATAGCATATTTTACATTCAATGGAAATAAAATGGCTATGACAGCCACAGAGACTGCATTATATAATAAAAAGCTTGGTGGAAATAAACTAAGAAATAAATTAGCAAGTGTATCACATAAAAACTTACCTCTTTCTATGTTTTTAGAAAATGATGATTTAGGTTTCAAAGCTTGGAAAGGTATTTCAGATACAGATAAAGCAAAAGCCAAGGATGATGATACAATAATTAAAATGCTAGGTCTAGGTATAGTATACTTTAATAATGAGCCAGAAGAAGATAATGAAGTTGTAATTCCTCCAGTAAAACCACCTAATCCAGAAGAACCGTCTAAGCCAGATGAAGGAAATCAAAATGATTATGAATATAGAACAGATACAGATGTCATAACTTCAATTAAGATAAAAGGATCTAATCGTACACCTAAAAATCCAGTTAAAGTGATTTTTAATATTAAAGGAAAAGATTATTCAATGAACAATATATATCTTCCAAAAGGTGGGGGAGAGCAATATGCTTGGGTTAAATGGCATACTCCAAAAACACCTGAAAAAATAATCATTAAAGTAAGTTCAAATGCGACAACGGACAAAGCAACTATAACCGCAAATATAGTTGATTTAGAAGAAAAAGCTCCACCAGATCCAAAAGCAAAAGACAGGAATGATAATTTTAAAACTTCAAATTTACCTAATCCATATGTAAAAACTAGTGCTACTTATGGCGAATGGGATTGTTACTGGGTTTCACATTGGGTATATTATTCTGATGGTGATGGAGGAGGAGAATGGGTTGATGAAGGTTGGTATGAGTGGAAATGGTTAAGTTACAATGTTTCTTTGACAGCTGATATGCAAATTAAAGCAGACTCAAAAGTACCTACTTCTAAATCTGATAGAAAAGAAATGAAATCGGGGTATGGGTTTAATGTAAATGTAGATTCAAAAATGAATTATGATGCTCCTGAAACCAGTTTTACTGGTGCTCAGAATGTAAATACTTTATATCCTGAATTTAAATATGAAACGTACAACAGAGTGTTACAAAAGATTCAAACTGGTTTAAGCTCTAAATTTGAACTAAAAAATAATAAGTATTCTACATATAATCAAAAAGCTCATTTTACACCTATTTGGTATAAAGATGGAGCATATAATGTTTATGGGCAAGTAATGGATGTATGGACACCTGTAGGTGAATTAAGAGCAAATGTTAATAATGCCATGACAATAAAAGGAAATCTATTTCAAGATTGGCATATAGGGCCACTTAAAGATTAATTTTTTAAAATAGAATTAAATATATTTAAAAAACAGAAAAGAGAACTTTATGTATTAGAGTTCTCTACTTCTGTTTATATATTATTTATATAATTAAAGCTCTTTTTTTAAAATATTTATGTTTTATGCTAGTCCACAGTTACATAACAAAAGCATTACTCTGTGCAAGCAAAACTCTACCACTTGTTCACCATATTTTTTTATAAAGCTTTCCATCTGAGTATCAATAAATAGATAGTATTCTCTTATACTTGCTATATATGCAGTCATTATATGAATACATTCATCTGCCTTATTTCCAAACACAATATATCCCCCCAATAAATAAAAATAATAATACCAGCCATTAAATTTAATTGTTTAAATATGCTTATATGTTCCTATATAATATTAATTCACAATATTATGATACTTTGGATTAATAATTTTTACAAGTGGATATGTGAAACTGGATATTACAAATGTAAAACTGGTTGTATAGGACTAAAAGAAACTCTTGAGAGTATAAGTGTTATTTTATTCAATAAAACTTATGATAATATAATATTAAACAAATATTATGTTTTAGTAAGAGAGGGATGAATTAATTGAAACTTGAGTTTGAAAAATGGTGTGAAATAAATGATGTTAAAGGGGAGACATTGAAGTTATTTAATGAAGGAGTTTTATGCTATAAGATTGGAGCATATAGAGCTTCATTTATAATGACCTATCTAGGTTTTCAACATGAGTTAAGAAATAGAATTGTTATATCTCATAATAAGCCAGATAATATAAAGGATAATCTCTGGAAGCAAATAATAGAAAAAGTTCAAGATGATAATAGTTGGGATACAGAAGTATTTAATACAGTTAATAGAACAAAACCTGATAACATCTTTTTAATAGATGATGATATTAGAAAAAAATATGATTACTGGAGAAGTATAAGAAATGATTGTGCTCACGCAAAGGGAGAGATTATAAGCTATCCTCATATAGAGTCATTTTGGCTATTTATAGAATCAAATTATAATAAATTTGTTATTAATGGAGGAAAATCAGGACTATTAGATAAAATAAGAAATCATTATGATATAAGGTATACTGAACCAGGCAAGGATTTAAATTATATAGTTGACAGTATACTATCTTCAGTTAAAATAGGAGAACTTCAGATACTATTAAGTGATATATATAACATGTTTAAAGAAAATAACAAAGCTTGGGTATTTAATCCTGAAAATCCTAAGCATGATTTTTGGGACTGTATTATTCGTTCAAAAAGCGAAATTTTGAGAGATGCTATGATGAATTTTGTAAAAAAAGACAAAGATTTATTTATTGAATTTATAAGCTATCATCCTGAACAAGTATCAATTTATTTATCAGATAAAGCTCTTGCTAGAAAGATTTGGACAGAATGGATAACGGACATGTTTAGAGTTTCTCCAGGGGTAGATGAAGACGTATTTTTAGAAGAAGGAGGTGAATATAGTGTCTGGATATGTGCTAAGAAGTTGCTTGAAGAAAATATAATACCTCAAAAAGAAGTTGAAGAATTTTTACATTTGATATGGATGTCATCAGACATATATTATTATGGTTTTGTTCCTTATAACATGGTTGAATTTATGTATAATTATGATTATTTTAAGTCAATGAGAAATATAATGTTTGAAGAGAAAACATATAGTAAAACTTATTTACCAAATGATGCAAACAAATACTGGTATGCTATGAAAGGTATTATAATGAAGCTTGGCATAGAAGAAAATGAGATATTAGTATTAGAGAAATTATATAGAAAGCTTCCAAAAGGAATCTTTCATTATGGGCTAGGTGATTTACTAGCTAATAATGAAGAATTTAAAGCACAATATATGGAGGTATTAGAAAAGCATAATATAGAAATACCTAATAAAATTAAGTAAAAAAATAAGTGGGTTTATCCTACTTATTTTTTTACTTAATTTCATTTATATATTATCAAAGGAAAAAACAAAAAATTAAATTGTACGATTTATGATTTGTTTTTTGATAATAAATATTTTATGGAGGACAATATGGAAACTAAAAATATAGGAATGATGATTTCAGTCGAAGGTAATATTTGTTGTGGAAACAAGAAGCTTGTTTTATCTATAATAAAAAATCTTCCAACTGATAAACAAGTTTTGTTTTTAACTAAAGATAATATGGAAGAATCAGGAGATAATATAGCCATTAATTATAAGTTTGATGGAGAATATAATGAGTTTCAGCTTAAGATTAATAATGATACACTATCTTTTTATTCATTAGAGAATTTACTGAAAGCAATAATTAATGATAGAGAAGATGAAATTATATGTATAGATGCTACAGAATTTCAAGATAGTATAGATTATGAAAAATTAAAAATTTTAGCAGAAGAATATTCTATTTTAATGTTTGTAATTACTAGAAGAAGTGAACAAGAGTTATTAAAATTAATACAACAAAAAGAAAAGACAAGAAGCATATATCTAAGTTTAATCTTATATATTGATGAGCATAGTTACTCCTCAAAGAAGTTTCTATATACAAGGACTAGAAATACCTTGAAATGTGAACAAATTGAATTTGATAGTGATGAATGGATGTATGAAATAACAACTATTATAAAAGAAATAATAGGTTGGTAGAGTACAAATTGAGATGAAATCTTTTAAGAGTGTAATACTTAATTGATAAAGGAGTGAAAATATTATGTGCTATGAAAGTAATGTTAATAAAAGTATAAAATATATAGCAAAAAAAGTAGATAACATAAATTGGTATTTTGATTTAGAAAATTTTAAAGATACTGAAATGGAAGCGGAAATTAAAATTTGCAATAGAGCATTAGAGCTTTGTATAGAAAGATGCATAGAAGAAAAATTTAATATAGAAGATTGGATATTAGTAGATGCTTCATCAGCAAGAGATAAATTACTAAAATTATCATTTTATAATAAAAAAGAAAAGAAAAACCTAGTGTTTGGTGTATACAGAGATGATGTGATTCCATATATATTAATTGATGGAGTACAATATCCTAGAAATCTAATTAAAAAAGCAATATATGAAGATACAAATGTAGACTATTTATATACAACAATTAGAAAAAGAGGTGTTATGTATAAAGAGGAGTCTAAAGACTTAAAGGTTGAGGTGGATTTAACTGTAAAAGAATTGTCATCTAGGATATTTAGTTCTAAATACTATGATAAATTAAGTTGTAACTATAGTGAAAAAAAACTAATACATATAGAAAAACTAGAACTCTGTTTGGAGAGGTGCATAGAAGAACAATTTCCTATTGAAAATTGGAACTTATCAGATTTGGAATATATTAATGAAGATATAACAATAGTATCTTTTTTTAATAGAAAGAGTAAAAAAGAGATAATGTTTACAGTATATGATGATGGATATGCAACCCCAGTATTTTATGACAATGGCATATTAAGTTATTCAAATACAGTGAAAAAAGCAATAGTATAATATTTTTAAGATAAATTTGTATAAATAATAAGGAGGATTAATTTATGAGGAAATTTTTTTTAAATGAAAGTATGAAACATGAGAAGTTGATACAAGAGTTACAAAACACTTGTGAACTAAAAAAATTACAAAATATAAAAATCGGAATAGAAAATAAGAATGAAAACGACTTTTTAAGTCGTTTTTTTAGTGGAGAAAAAAGTAAGTCTGAAAGAAGTAAAGTTGATTGTTTTATATAAAAAATTATGAGGGGATGGTGTTTATGTATAATAAAAAAATAATTTCAGCACTACTATCTACAATAATTGCAAGCTCAACTTGCTTAAACATTACACCTAATAATATTAATGTTTTTGCTGATAAACCAATTTATAAGAATACTTTGCAAAATGAAAGTTTCTCACTTGATATGGGAGAATATAAAAATGAGGATGGTATTTTACGTTTTCCTAATGCCTCAGGTAAATTTAAAGAAGCAACTTATTTAAGATTGGATTTCAATAGAAATGCGTATAATGATGTGACTGTCTTATATACATTAGATTCACAAGAAAAAAGTATTACTGGTAAAAATGTGAAAATGCCTATAAAAAATCAAACCGAGTTAGATGAAGTACTAAAAAGTTTAAAAATAAATACAAATGGTAATAAAAAATTAGGCTTTAGCGTTTTATTAGGAGGATTACCTATCTTTAAAAGTATAGAAGGTAAACCGTCTCGATTATATAAACCAGAACGAGCGATAGATGCAAATAATGATACTTTTTATGGTGCTATAAATACAAATGATAGCACATTTACTATTTTGTTTGAAGATAAAACATATATAGAAAATGTACTTATAAAAGCAAATAAAAATTTTACAATAGAAGGTTTAAAAGATAATGCTTGGAAAACTATAGGGAATAGTACAACTGATTCGGCAGAAATTAATGGTAAGAAAAAAATAAATGTAGAAGCAGATACATATGATGGAATAATTATAAAACAAAAACATTCTGGCATAGATTCTTGTATAATTAATGAAATTGAATTTAATGATGGGAGTGTAGAAGAAAAAATAAACTATAATTCAAGCATATGTAGTTTAGATTTGGGAAGCAAAATTGTTAATGAAGATGGGAGTGTATCATTTAAAGATTTTAATGTTAAAGGAAATGAAGTAAAACTTTTAATAAATTTTGAAAAGGATAGTGATAAAAATAAAGTATCTTATATCCAGAATAAGCAAACTATTGAAAAAAAAGGGAACTGTGAAATAGATATAAATGATGAAACTGAGTTAAATGAAATACTAGAAAATATGAAAATTTACCATGATAATAAGACTGAAAATAATGTGAATATTTCATTAATAACAAATAATAATAATTCTATAGAAAATGTACCAGAAGAAATTATAGCAGAAGGTGGTGCATATGATAATGCACACACAGCCCAAAATGTATTTTCTGGTAGCAATAGTTATTTTATAAGTGATTTAAGTAATACTTTAACTTTAAAAAATACAAAAGACATCTATCTAAATGGTGTGGCATTTTTAAATGGAAACGCTCAAATAACTATAAAAGGATTAAAAAATGGAAAGTGGGCAAATATTGGAACACATAAGTCTAATGAATTTGAAATGATAGATTTAACATCTGGTTACTATGATGAAATAAAATTTACTAGTAGCTCTACCTTAGATATGCGAAATCTGTATCTAAGATACAGTGATATTAATAAAGACATTAAACTTGACATAATTAAAAATGACAATGAGTTAAACATGGGTAAATATGAAATAACAAATAACAAAATTACTTTCCCTAATGCAAATGGAAGTATATTTACAAGTTGCAGATTAAACTTCATATTTAACAATTTAGATAAACAAGATACTTCTATAAAATACACTCTAAATGAAAAGGAAATAGTAAATAATAATCAAAATCTAGATATATATATAAATACACAAGAAGAATTAGAAGAAGTATTAAAAAGCTTAGAAATTACTTTTAGCAAACTAAATGGATGTTCATTAGAAATAAGTTTATTGGAAAATAAAAAACCTTTTTGGGGAGTTCCAGATAGTGCAATTGCGACTGGAAACTCATATGGACTAAATACACCACAAATGGCTTTTGCTGGAAGTGGAAGTTCTTGGAATTCTGGTGGGTATAATGATTCAATTCGTATATCAGGAATAGATGATGTTCAGTTATCTGCAATGAAATTTTATTCTACAAATAATTTACGTGTAAGGGCTAAAACGTTTGAGGATAAATGGACTACTATTGCTGATACTGCTAGTAATACAACTATGCAACAAGTAGATTTAACAGAAGGGTATTATAAGGAGTTAGAGTTATGTTCTTATGGTGCAGCATGGTCACACATTGCAAATCTTGAATTTTTAATCACTGAAGAAAAAATAGGTACTACAAAAATAGATACAGATGAGTCTAGATTAGATATAAATGAGTATATTAGCGATGGTCATGGAAATATAACTTTTCCTAATACAACTGGTAATATAGGTAATGAATCTACATTAGATATAGAATTCATAGAAGGTTATAATAAAGATTTATTAACATCTTACACTTTGAATAAAATTAATAAATCTTCAAAAGAAAATAAAGTATCTATAACAGTTACGAATAATGAAGAATTAAAAGAGGTATTAAATAGTTTAAAAGTAAGTCATAATAATACCTCCAATTTAAAAGTATCTTTTTCACTTGACTTAAAAAATGGTGAAAAAATACAAAAAGAAGTAGGGATCATTGCAGATGATAAATTAGATATGGGAAAAATGGAATATTCTAATGGGAAAATAACATTTAAAGATGCAACAGGCAGAGTTCAGGAGAAGGCTGATTTTAGTATTTTATCAAAAACTGATATAGAGTTTAATTATATTTTAAATGGTGAAGAAATAACAAAAAATGGAAAAGAAATAGTTATTGAAGATTTAACTCAAGATACTTTAGATGAATTTTTAAAGAGTTTTACTATAAATTATAATGAATATGAAGGTTGCGAATTTTCTATTAATCTATTAGGTAAGCCAATTACAATAACAAAAAATTATAGTATTCCTCAAGCTCAAGGTAATCTAGAATTGATTTTAGGAGAATATGAGAATGATGGAAATGGAAATGTAATATTCCCAAATGCAAAGGGTTCACTATATAGAGCAGGTAGTCTAAATCTAAACTTTGATAAAGGTTTCAGTAATGATATAGAAATAAAATATAAATTAAATGATACTGAATATACTAAAAAGCAAAATAATTTATCTATATCAATTTCTAACCAAAATGAATTAGACGAAGTGCTAAATACACTAAAAATTAAATGTGATAGTAATTTAGAATATAATTTAAATATTACTTTAGCAGAAAATGGCTATATTCCAATCGGAACAACATCTGATAAACCACAAGCCCTAAATGGAAGTGGTTGGTACTGTGGAAATACTGGAAGTACTGCAACAATAACATTTAATTCTCATTTGAAGATTAGTACTATAAGTTTAACAAAAACAAGTGGAGTAGATAATAAATTTATGATTAAAGGGTTAAAAAATGGTATATGGACAGATGTTGGAAGCTTTATACCATCGGGATATGACCATTTGTCTACTAGAGAAATTGATATACAAAGAGACTATTATGATAAAATTTCAATATCTTATTCAGTTGCTAATGGCTGGGGAAGTGCAAATGTAAGAAAAATTGCTTTTCTAGATAAAGTTTCAAGTTCTGTTAAAATTAAGCCTGATATAAATTTAAAAGTTTTTCTAGCAGATAACTTAGAAAAAGCAAATTTAAAATGGAGTAGTGATTTAGAAGCATATGCTTACAACATTTACATTAAGAAAAAAGATGATAAGAATTGGACCTTATCTAAGAGTGTGACATCAGATATTAATGAAATAGATGATTATAATATAAAAGATTCAGCAGCTCCTTTAGTTCCAAAACATGAAATACAATTAGAAGGGGTGAAAAAAGGAATACAATTAGAATCAGATGATTTAGGAACAGAATACTCATATTATATAAATGCAATTGATAAAGAGGGAAATAGAATAGGGACATCTAATGTTGAGAATATAAATGTACAAAGTGATTTTAAGGAGTTTATTTATGAGGTAAATAATAGTTCCACAACACCAACTGAATTAAAAAATAAAAGTAATGGTTTTATACCATTTAGAGAATTAATTGATGAGAATTATCTGCATGTGGCTTCTGTAGATAATACAGGTAATATTAGTGATATAAAAACAATTTCGATACTGGGTCTATTTGTAGATGAACCTCCTGTTATAAATGCACCTGGAGATAATTCTTTAAAAGTAAATAGCAAAATAGATATAAATAAAGGAGTAAGTGCAAATGATGAAATAGATGGAGACTTAACTGGCAAAATTAATACTAAAATTATGTCTCCTACAGGAGAAGTCGTATCTGAAATTGATACAAGTATTCTAGGAAATTGGATTGTAGAATATAGTGTTATTGATAGCAAGGGGCAAACTACAGAATATATCAGAAAAATAAACATAATAAAGAATATAAACTTAAAACTTAATGTTGGAGAACTATTAACAACAAGTAAATTTACGCAATTTCCTAATGCAAAAATAGATTCTAAAGCAAATGAAAAAGTAAATGGAATTAAGATGTATTTTAGCGATGAATTTAATAGTGAAATGAAACTTCATTATACTTTAAATGGTGTTGAAAAAGTTACTACAGATAGAAGTATAAATTTAAATAATGAATTTTCTATTAAAGAGGTTGAGGATTTAATTCACTCAATTAAAATTGAACATAGTAATAGTAAAATGTTTAAATTTAACATAAGACTTAGTAATAATGATGCTGAAGATATTATATATAATTATGAAAATAATCATTACTATAAATTTATTTCTTCAAAAGGAATTAGTTTAGAAGATGCTAAGGAAGAATCAAGTAAACAAGAGTTTTTAGGTAATAAAGGTTATTTAGTGAAAATAGATTCAGAAAGTGAAAAAGAAGTTTTAAGTATGTTAACAGAACAATCATTTTGGAATGAAGCATCAACAGATAATAAAGAAAAAAATGGTTTTGTAGTGGAATTTGGATTAGAAGATAAACTTCCTTATCCAGATACAATAAATATTTTTGATTATGAAAGCATTATAAATATTGAACCTTTTAAATCTAAACAAGATATAGTACTTAATACTTTAGTAGATAAAAAAGAAAATAAGGTAATACTTGATTAAAAAATAGCTACGCACACTCGTGACTTTAGTCATGAGTTAGTAGCTAAAATAGTCAGCATATAGGGAAACTTATATGTAGAGATAGGATAGAACCTATCCAATACTACTTGAATTGCTGGAAACCCCTAAAGCTAACCAAACTAAAAC